>MGNZ01000054.1 GCA_001795235.1 Chloroflexi bacterium RBG_16_64_32
GAAAGTCAGCGCCGCCCGCTTGTGGACCAGCAGCCCGCAACGACCGGTAGGAGCAGCACGATCCCCCAGGCGTAGCCGCCGAGGACATCGCTGGGCCAGTGGACGCCCAGCCACAGGTTGGCGGGGCCGGAGAGGGTGAGAACGGCCCCGGACACAGCCGCCAGAGCGGCGCGAGCGGGGGCGTTCAGTTGAAGGGTAAGACCCAGGTAGAGGAGAAAGCCGTAGAGGTAGACAGAGCTCATTACGTGCCCGGAGGGGAAGCTGGGGCTGGAAAACGATGCGCGCAACTCCACGAGGTCCGCGGTGGGTCGCGGCCTGTCCACGATCTCCTTGATGCCGGACTGTAGGAAGGGGAGGATGAGGAGACCCGCCGCGAAGATAAGCGCGTGCCGCCTGTATCCACGAATCCAAAGCATAACTGCCAGTGCGCCTCCGCCCGCCAGGGCGAGTTGCGTGGAGGTAATGGAGCGCACGGCATCGGCAAGGGCCTCGCCGGGGAAGGAAAGCTCCTGTGCCCAGGTGGCGATACCGGTGTCACCGGGAAGCGTGTCGTGAGCGGCGGCGAGGGCCGAGAGGACAAGGGAGAGGCTCAGCAGGGTGAGCCACGGGAGCGCGGCTGCGACCGTTACTCGCGAAGGCATCGCAGCCTATTATAGATAGCCGATGCCGTAGCGGGTCCACGCTGGCATCCACAATCCTGTCGCCTACGTGGATCGTCGACTAGCGGGTGATGCACGAACTGCGCTTGCCTGCACGGTCCTAGGCCAGGAGCACCTGTTCGCCGCCGGCTTCGGCAGAACGATAGATGGCGTCCACCAGGCGGTGGGCTTCCAGGGCCAGCGGGAAGTCCGGGAAAGGGCTGGCGCCATCCGTCCACGCTCTGAGGATGAAGAAGTCCTCCAGGCTGTAACGGGTGAGCACGTCCTCATACACCCCGCTCTCAAGACCGACCAGTTCCAGGTAGCGCCGGCGCACCTCCTCCTCGGGCAACGTGGACGGCGGCTCCGCTCCCACCTGCAGGTGGATGGGGCCGAAGATATCGTGGTCGGTGGCGAACAGGCCGTTCTCGAAGAACAGCTCGAGCCGCCGTGCGGACGGACGGCCGAGGACGTTGTGCCAGACTGAAACCAGAGTCGCCCGTCCACCTTGGGCGAACTCCAGGTCGGCGATGGCCAGGTCCTCTACCCGCTCATGACCGGCGAAGTTGCGCACCGCCCCGCGCACGGCACGGACTTCCCCACCCAGCCAGCGGAGAACGTCCACGTCATGGATGGAGTGCTCCAGGAGGGTGCCGGAGCCGACCTGGCGGTAATCGTTGCGCCACTCACTCTGGTAGTGACCCTGGACTGGGAAGAACTGGTCGTCCCGCATCACGATGGCCATCAGACGGCCCAGGCGTGAGTCCTCCGTCAAGGACTTGAGCACGGTGTACACGGGGGAGTGCCGGAGTATCAGACCGACACCGGCGCCCACGCGGGCGGCGGACACCGCGGCGACCATCTGCTCCACATCCGTGAGGTTGGTGGCCAGAGGCTTTTCGCAGAAGATGTGCTTGCCCCTCTCCGCCGCCCGCAGGACTAGCTCCTTGTGGCCGGCTGTGGGCACGCAGATGTAGACGGCATCGATATCCGGCGAGTCAATCACCTTGGTGGCGTTCGTGGTGACGGTCGGGACCTCCGCGATGTCAGCAAATGAGCGGGCTCGCTCTTCGCTCGTGTCGCAGACCGCAGCGTACTCAGCATCGACGAGACCGCGGCGAATAAGCCCGCGGAGGGCGCGGGAGTGAAAGCGACCGATGAAGCCGCAGCCGATGAGACCGATGCGGAGCGGCGGCATGCGACCTCTAGTTCCTTGCGAGACAGGTCAAGACGGGAGTTAAGGGGTTCCCGGCGGATTCGGTAGAAGGCGTTTGAGCGTCTCGCTGGCGAACTCGGTTAGCGCCTCTCGACGCTCGCCCGGCGTCGCCTTGGGCGAGACATGGCGCCCCAGGAGCGTGTCCTGGAACGCCATGAGGATGAGGTAGATCACCTGGCGGGCCATAGTCTCCGGGGCGTTGCGGGAAAGCTCACCCTTTTCCGCGTAGCGCTGAAGGGCGGCGGTGAGGGCGTTCTCCCAGAGATCGACGAGGTGGTGGTACTGCTCCAGGGCGGAGTCATCGCCGCCGAGCCCCTCCATCATGATCAGGCGAAGGAAGTCGCGGTTCTCGTCCATGATGTTTATGGCGCCCCTGGCCATCCAGAGGAGGGTCTCTTGCAGGGGTAGATCCGCAGATACTCGCTGCAGTTGCTGGAGCCCGGCGACGATGCCGCGCTCCTCAACGAGCGCCTCGAGCAGATCGCGCTTGGACTCGAAGTGGTAGAAGATTCCGGCGTCGGTGATGCCGGCCTCGCGGGCTATGTCGCGGACAGTGGTGCGGGCGAAACCGCGTTCTGAGAAGAGGTGCAGTGATGCGTCCAGTATGCGCTTACGTGTGTGGGGGCCGCGCCGGGTTCGTCTGGCGGCTATCCCCTTTGTAGAAAGCGCGGCTCCTGAGTCCATACGGGTTGTGATGCTCCCACTGGAGGTAGCTGCAACTTAGCACTGTCGCTCGGGCGGGGTCAATAGCCGCACTGCGAACGGTTGTGCCGTCAAGGACGACCGTTAGTGGAGGCAAACGACGTGGTGCTAGGCCGAAGCGTGGGTTGACAACGGCAGCATGGCCGTGGTACAAACTGGATAGTTTAGCACTTGCTAATTTACGGGCCACCATCCCCTTGGAGGTAGTCGCATGGCTATCGATGTTGACACCCTGCAAAAGCTCCGCAGCGACATGGAGGTGCCGCAGCTTGACCTGAGCTGGCTCAACCTCGAAGAGGAGAGCCACTGGGGCATGCGGGCGAAGCCCGGTAAACGCGGCCTGACCCTGGACGAGATCGAGATCGGGCCCTACGGTGAGGTGCCGGAGCACACCGATAACCGGAGCCTCAAGCCGCGCGGCGCCATCGCGCGGCCCGACGCCCCCCGCATGCCCGCAAGCTACTCGAATCGCTCGGACGTCTACTCCGACAACCTTCGCCTCCTCTACGAGGAGGGCGTGCAGCGACAGTGGTCCTCTGCCACGGACATCCCCTGGGAGACGCTTGAGCCGCTCCCGGATGACATCGAGCGGGC
Organism: Chloroflexi bacterium RBG_16_64_32; assembly: GCA_001795235.1. Classification (GTDB taxonomy): domain Bacteria; phylum Chloroflexota; class Dehalococcoidia; order SM23-28-2; family RBG-16-64-32; genus RBG-16-64-32. The sequence continues at coordinate 3,151 of MGNZ01000054.1, forward strand.
GATGTGCCAGCTCTGCACCATGCTCACGGAGGTGGAGTTCATCGCCGGCGACACCCCGGGCCAGTGGCTGCCCCAGATCAACAGCGAGCACCACGAGGTCAAGCTCTTCCTCCTCACCCAGATCATGGACGAGGCGCGTCACCTGGACGTGTTCCGCAAGCGGGCGCTGGCTAACGGCGGCGGCCTTATGTCCGCCACCCCGGGCGACATCCTCCGCGTGATTATCGAGGCCAAGGACTTCACGGAGATGTCCGCCATGATGCATGTCTTCGCTGAGGGGTTCGTGCAGTCCATGTTCCGCATGGGGGAGTACATCGGCCAAAACGAGGCCGAGAAGCGCATCTTTCGCCTGTGCGGGCAGGACGAGTCGAGGCACCTAGCGTTCGGCGTGATGCACCTGAAGCACGTCATGGAAACTGAGCCGTCGCGCCGCGAGGAGATCCACCACTACCTGGACAAGTGCGAAGAGGCGCTCACCGCGGGCTCCAGCGTGGACACCGAGGCCGGCAGCTACATGATCGAGTCGCTGGCCATCCTCATGGGCGGCGGCGTCAAGAATATCGACAAAGGTATGGAGAGGGCGATGGCCGTCCAGCGTAAGCGGGTCAACGAGTACGTGCATCGCCTCGCGGTTGCCGGCCTGGGGGATCGCAGGGACCGGATATACCCGATGCTGCGGCCCATGCTGGACCCGGCGCCGAACTAGGCGTCACCTCATAGCAAGACAAGGACCCGGAAGCGCTCCCAGACGCGCGTTCGGGAGCGAGAGCCCCGCGGATTATCGTTCCGGCGGCCAATCGTCCCCTGGCCCGGTGGCGAGAGCGCTGACTGCGCCCCATTCCCAGAGGGGCGAGGTGCCAGCCTGGCTGATGGCGCTATCGAAGGTGCCGTTGAAGTAGGCGAGAGCCTCGGCGAAAATGGCGGCCTGCCAGTTGTAGAAGAGGGCGGTGATCTTATCCTCGGGCGTGCCCTCACGGTAGGAGCGGGCATTCTCGTGGTAATAGATGGCTGTGACGGGCTCTTCCTCTCCGACCAGGGTGATGAGCTCATAGGCCCGATCCTCGGCCAGATTCAGGATGTCGGAAAGGGAGCGCTCGCGGCCGAAGCCAACGACGGTGAACGACTCGTCAAGTTCAGCTTGCAGGGAATAGTACTTGGCTACGACAAGGGAGGATGCGCTCCAGGCTGATAGGCTGCTTCCCAGAATGGCGATGGAGGCCTGCGGCTCTTCCACGATGGTGTTGGCGAAGTAGTTGGTGCTGCTAGCGGCACCCAGAGCCGCTCCATAGTACGCGTCGGTGCTCATGAGGTAGTTCTTCATATCGTTGGGGTTGAGGCCGTAGGCTTCGGCCTCCGGTTCGATGATAGTGGCATCGATGACGGCGAGGTTGGCGTCAGAAGCGCGACGCACGGTCTCGGCGATGGCAGTGACCACTTCCGGGTGCGGCGGCGGGGACTGGCCGAAGCCTAACCCGTAGACGAGGTTGTTTTCGGCGGCATCCAGGAGAAAGCTGGCCTGATTGTAGCTGATGGCTATGCTGAAAATCAGATCCAGCGTTTCCTCCTCCGTCCGCTCCGTCTCCATCAGGAACTGTATGAGCATGTTGGCTTCGTCGATGAAGCCTAGGGCTATGGCGGCGTTGGAGTAGGCGTCGGTGAGGGCCAACACGTCCGTGGCGGTGCGGGGAGATTCGGCTTCCAGCCGTTGGAGAGTGGCGTCGAGGCGGGTCTCGGCGGAAGCCATGGCCTGGACTTCCGCCACGAGGGCGTCGGGGCCGCCTATGTAGTAGGCGTCGGCAAGGGTGACGGCCTGAAGAACGCTTTCGGCGATGGCGCCGGCGGAAAAGGCGCGCTCATAGGCTACGGCGGAGAGGCCTTCGCCCAGGGCGCTGTCGGCGTCGAACGCCATGTCCTCGGCGATGGACATGTCCTCCTCGAAGCCGAAGGTGTCCGGGAGGGCAAGGAACCGGTTCAGGGCGGCCTCGTACCGGCCCATCCATTCCGTGGCTGACGCCTTGAGCTTGTTGAATGCGTTCGGGGGCAACTCAGCGGAGCCGGTGCCAGTGGGCCGGGGCAGGGGATTCCCGGTGAGGGTTTCGTATGCCTCGTAGATGGTGCTGACGGGCTGCACCTCAACGCCGAGGGGAGTGCCCCATTCGACGACGTCGACGGGCTGGCCGGTGCGAAGATCGGTGTCGAAGCGCTGGGTGGCGGGAACGAGGACGAGGGTCTTGCCAGCATCGGCGGCGCCTTCGATCTTCTGCGGTATACCGCCAACGGAGCCGATGGTGCCATCCGGATTGATGGTACCGGTCATGGCCGCGTCCGCGCGGACATCATCTCCCATAATGGCGGCGAGGACGCCGACGGTGGTGACGCCGCCGGCGCTTGGCCCATCGATGATTCCGGCGCCGGGCTCGAAAGTGAACTCGTACTGCCTCGGATCTATCCCCAGGAAGAGAGAGGAAAGGGCCACGGCGGTCCAGCCAGCGGACGTCCACATGTCCCCTATCCCCCCAACCTCTGACTCGGCGAAGCTGACCTTCAGCTCTCCTGTGTCCGATGGGCCAACCGTGACACGCTCTGTGATGGCCTCGCCGAAGACATCAGTGGATGTCTCCGTGACGGCGAGGGCCGTGACCTCTACGGTGAAGGAGGAAGCCTCCGCCTCTTTTGTCGGCTCGGCGGTGGCCACCGGCGAGGGAGTAGCCTCCTCTCGCGTTTGCTTCCCATCACCACCTCCACAGGCGGCTAGAAGCAGGGCTATTGCAGCGAGCGCTATCGAGAAGAAGGCTGCGCCGGTTGGTTTCCTCATCACGATGCTCCTTACGGGGGATTCTCGAGCCAAATGTCCACAGATTTAGATGTCGATTAGGGCCAGATGTTACAAGCTGATGCAGGCGCTGACCGCGTGGAGCGTGAAAGCACGGATGAACTGGGCGCGGCAGCCAGGTACTGGGCGGCCCGGGAGAACGGCCCCACGCGGCTCTCCGGGTAGTGGGCGACGGTAATGATGGCGTGGGTTGGTGACCGCGGCCCATGCTGGACCCGGCGCCGAACTAGCGTCCCCGCGCCCGCGACAAGGCTACACAAAGGGGCTTCCGGAGCAGATCCGGGAGCCCCTGCTCTTGTGGGCGCGCTACGGGCGCCCGAACTTCATCGCGGTGGCCTCGTGGGGCGCGTCCCATGTTAGCAACGGCCCGCGAAGGTGGTTAACGCAGCATCTCCCGCACGGCGGCCACGGCTTCGTTCAGGGCGCGGTCGCGGATCTCCGGCGTCACGTGGATGAGGCGCACGTCGTCCCGCGCCTTTAGCGCGTCGGCGAAGGGGTGGCGAGAGAGCATGATCGAGGCGAGGACAGGCCGGCCGCCGTCCAGGGCACGCAACACCGCCTCCCGGAGGCGCCGGGAGAGTAGCTCCATCTTGCCGATCTCGTCGACGATGACCAGCTTCGCGTCGGCCGCGGCCTCCTCCAGAGCGGCCACGCCGACCGCCTCCAGCGCCTCCACGTCCACGCCGTACCGGGAGACGCGATGCGGGCCGCGGACGCTCACGGACGCCAGCGTGGTGCGGCGGCCGTCTAGGGTGACCAGGGCGAAGCCTTCGCGGCGGCCGGCGGTGCGGACCTCCTCCGTGTAGAATCCGGCGGCGGCGACCTGTAGCTGCTCGACAGCTTTGCGGATGAGGGTTGTCTTGCCGCACCCGGGCGGGCCGGTAACCAGAACGGCGGGCATCAGTCCTCCAGGGACTCCAGAGTGAACACCCTGGAGGCGTGTGGTGGCAGGCGCCGGAGGGTCGCCGTCCCTCGCTGCACACCGGAGTCATCCCCCGTCCAGAAGTCCTTGAGGCGCGCCGCCGGCACGGGTAGCTGAACGATGACGTCCGCCTCCTCGTCCGCCCAGTTGACGACGGCCAGCAGGCGGTCGCCCGCCCGCCACAGCGCCCGCGGCAGGTCCCTATCGAACAGGTCCAGAGGCACCGCGGCCTCACCCCGCAGGGGGAGCAGACGGGACAGCATCCGCCGCCGCTCCGCCGGCAGCCGCGTCAGGTCGTCGCTGTCGAGGATCATCCCGCCGGACATGGCGATGACCGTGGCCAGGGTACGCACCTCGTCCGGGGTG
>MGNZ01000055.1 GCA_001795235.1 Chloroflexi bacterium RBG_16_64_32
TGTCCGTACAGGCCGAGCAGGCGCAGGCCGGTATTGGCGATGCGCTGGGCCATCTCCATAGAGAAGAGCTTCACCGCCGAAGACTCGTAGTTGGGTATCAGCTTCTTGGCCTGCATCGTCACCACCCGGTAGGACAGCATCATCGCCGCCTCGGTCTCGATGTAGCGCTCCGCCAGCTCGTAGCGGAGACACGGGTCCCATCCCAGGCGGACCACGCCGTTGCCGCCGTTCTCTTTGGCGAAATTGATCAGGTCCTCCACGCTCTGCTGCTGCCCCACAGCGGAGCCGATGTTGGAGCGCTCGATGTCCAGGGTGGTGGCGGCCATGTACCAGCCCTGGTTCTCCTCACCCAGCAGGCTCTTCGCCGGGATGTGTGCGTCCTCAAAGAACACCTCGTTGAACTCGTGGGCGCCGGGCATGTTCATAAGGGGCCGCACCGTGATCCCGGGAGTCTTCATGGGCACGATGAAGTAGGAGATGCCCTTGTGCTTGGGTGCGTCGGGATCGGTCCGCGCCAGCATGAGCATGTAGTGCGATACGTGGGCCACCGTGGTCCATATCTTCTGGCCGTTGATCACGTAGTCGTCGCCGTCGCGGACGGCGCGGGCCTTCAAAGAGGCGAGGTCGGAGCCGGCCTCCGGTTCGGAGAACCCCTGGCACCACATGTGCTCGCCGGAGAGAATCTTGGGAATAAACTCGTTCTTCTGCTCCTCGGAGCCGTAGTGCATGATGGTGGGGCCTATGACGGCCACGCCCAGCCCGCCGATGAAGAGGGGGGAAGGGGAGCGCATGCGGGCGGTCTCCTGGTTGTAGATGAACTGCTCCATGATGGACATACCGGCGCCGCCGTACTCCGGGGGCCAGGCCGGCGCCACCCAGTTCTTCTTCGCCAGCTTGGCGCGCCACCCGAACAAGTTGCCTACCTGCTCAAAGATGTTCACGCCGCCGCCGCGCAATTCCTCCGGGCATTCCTTCTCGATAAACTCTCGGACTTCCAGGCGAAACGCCTCTTCTTCGGGAGTCAAGCGAAAGTCCATATCCGTCTCCTTTCGCCGTGCCGTGCTGCCCGCCGCCGGTCTCGGCAGTGGGATGATAGGGCATCTTTAACGTAAAAGTCAAATGCTTTCCGAAAAAATGTAAGGTTGCGAATCGAGTTCCTGGAATGGCGATTCCGGCGTTCCATGCCTCTGGTCTCATCCACCACCGAACAAGACCATCCGGTCGAAGTACACCTCGTTGCGGCTCAGCCGTCCGTCGCGTATCACGGCCAGGTCCATGCCATCGATCTCTGCCGTCTTCCCACCTGAGGCCGGCGTCAACTGCGCATGCCAGAGAAAGGCGCCGCCGTCTCCGTCAGTGAACGGGAAGTACTCGCGCAGAGACCAGTGCATCGTCCACCGCTCGAATAGCCGGGTCAGGTACCTGCGCAGAGCCTCGTGCCCCTCCACAGCTCCCCGCGTGTTCGGGTCCCAGTAGACGCAGTCCGCCGTATAGCAGGAGACGACCTTGTCCACATCCTGGCTGTTCCAGGCAGTCAGGATCGTCTCGATTAGCGTCATGGCCTCTTCTCGGTCCATACCTTGAATCCTCCTTGATGCTACCGTCCCGATCCGGGTGCGCCGGAGCGCCCTCGAGCCTCCCATCTCGTCGGGGGGATGCTAGCGCACTTTAACGTAAAGGTCAAGTGTTTTACAAAAAACTGTTACACAAAAATGTAACGTTCCGCACCGCGCTCCCCTAGTGATTGGCGGCAGGCTACCTTTGGACCCTCCGAGCAGATCGAGAAAGTCGGTTCGTTTGAGTGCGGCGAAACTCCGGGGGCCGGCGCCTACAGAGTCCGTGTATTCACCACGAGCAGGGTTGCAGTGGAAGATGGAGAGCCCCTGGCCACACACCTCATCGTGATCGTGGACAGCGAGATCGAGTGCGTCTAGGCTCTACGCGCCGCCACCGGCAGCCAGAGACCGACCCCACCGGCTGATTTAGCAGCGTTCTGCCGGCCGTTTACGGGCTGACCCCCAGGCGCTCGCCCTTACCCTTCCTCTCCCTCGCGCTCAGCCCGCTCCCGCTCGCGCGCTTCCTCCTCCTCACGGCGCTCCCGCTCCTCCGCCGTCTCCGCCATCTCTATCGCGCCCTCGTCCGTCGTGCGCAGCTCCGCCTGGAGCCGCTCCTCCAAAACCGAATAGCGGTCCATCCCCAGGTAGTGCAGGGGCCGGTACTCCGGGTCGCCCACCAGCCACGTCTCATCGAAGGAGTCGCTCTCCGCCTGCACGACCAGCACGCGCCCCACGAACAGGGTGTGATCGCCCACGCGCAGCGCGTCCTCCAGGCCGCACTCGATGTAGGCGATACAACCGCCGATGAGAGGCGCGTCGATCTTCGCCGCCCCGAACGTCTCCAGCTTGGACAGGTCCAGCTTCTCAACCTCGCGACCCGAAACGGCGCCGAAGTAGTGGGTATGGTTCATGAGATCGCGGGCGGGGAAGTTCAGCGCGAACTGCTCGGCGAAGCGGATCATGTCGTGGGTGTGGCGCGAGGGGTGCACCACCACCCCTACCAGGGGCGGCCTGCGCGAAAGCGGCGTCGTCCAGATCGCCGGCATCACGTCCGTCTGGTCCCGCCAGCGGGTGGTGACCAGCACCACCGGCCCGCCGTCCAGCAGGCGCAGGGCTTCCGTAACCTCCAGGGTGCGTCGCATGGCAGAGCCGATTATGCCATGAGGCTGCGGGCGCCGCCAGTTGGCCGAGGGCTAGACCCAGCGGCGGTAGCGGAAGTAGGCGAGCAGCGCTACGCTGACCTGTTCCCCATCGTCGAGGTCGGCAGGACCGATTATACATTTGCCGGGGGTCATCGTTTCCCGGCAGACTCACCGAAGCCGTAGCGCTCCTACCAGCGTTCCTCCTTCAGGAGCCTCCCGGCGACGGCCAACCGTTGCATCTCCGATGTCCCCTCAAGGATGGTGAAGATGCGCACCATCCGGTAGACGCGCTCCACGTTGGCCTCCTTCAAACAGCCGATGTGGCCGTGGATCTGGATCGCCTCGTAGGCGGCGCGGTTGACCATCTCCGAGCAGTAGAGCTTGGTCATGGCCGCCTCCTTGCGGATGTCCATCCCCTGGTCCTTCATCCAGGCGGTCCTGTGGACCATGTTCTCTGCGGCGAAGAGCTCGGTGGCCATGTCGGCCAGCTTCAACTGAATCGCCTGGTAGCTGGCGATGGGGTTGCCGAACTGGACCCTCTGCTTGGCGTACTCAGCGCTCATCTTGAGGAGACGCCTGGCGACCCCCACGGCAAAGGCGGCTGTCTTGACCCGCTGGGCGTTGATCCAGTCCAGGGCCAGGAGCATCCCCAAACCCTCCTGTCCCAGGACGTTTTCCGCCGGCACCCGGCAGTCCTCGAACACCAGCTCCCCCTGAAACCCCGTGAACCCCATGCACGTGTGGGAGCGGCCCACGGAGAACCCCGGCGACTCCTTGTCCACGATGAAGCAGGTTATGCCGCCTCGGGCTCCCAGCTCCGGATTCGTTACGGCGAACACCATTGCGAAGTCGGCCTGGACCGCGTTGGTGATGATGTTCTTGGTGCCGTTGAGCACGAACGCGCCGTCCCTCTTCTCGGCCCTTGTCCGGATGGCCGTGGCGTCGGAACCGGCGTCCGGCTCGGAGAGGGCGAAGCAGGAAGTCACCTCCCCGCTCATCAGGGGGCTCAGGTACTTCTCCTTCTGCTGGCCGGTACAGGCCAAGATGATGGACGAGGGGCCACCGAAGCCGCCCAGCACGTCTCCGAAGAAGACGGTGTCATGGAAGTTGGCCTCCATCTCCAGCAGGCAGCGGCCAGAGAGAGGGATGCCGCCCCCGCCCACCTCCAGGGGCATGTCCGCTCCGTAGAGGCCGAGCTCCTTGGACCGAAGCCGCACCTTCTTACGCAGGTCGTCGGGCGGCGCAACATCCCATGTGAGGCTGTTCTCTCTTTCCAAGGGGATGACCTCTTCGGTGACGAACCTCCCCAAGGTCTGCCGGAGCATTTCGATCTCTTCGGGCACTGTGAAGTCCATGCTTGACCTCCTATCGGTTGGTTAGAACGCGAGAACAAGAAAAGCCCAATCCGGCCGCAGCTCGCGGCCCTATTGGGCTCTGGGTTGATACCGCTGGCCTCTGCGCTCAGGTTGTCAGGAGCACCGCATTATTCCCGCTGGGCCCACCTTCCTTCCCCTGTTCCTGCCAGGAGATGCGGTGGATCCTCTTGCAGCGTCGACAGAGGATCTCGATCCCCTCAGGCGTGACCTTGGCGAGGAGGTTCCCGCACCGGCAACGCTCCTCTCGCAGCTGTACGGCCTTATCGCCCGGCGTTTGCACGAGGCTCCTCTCGAACGGATTCCAGGTACAGCCTTCCCCAGTCTTCAACCCTACGGCGGTCGAGCTCTTCGTCGAGATCGAGGAGATGGATCAGGTCGAAGGTCAGGCCGATGGTCATGAAGTGCCAGGCGGCGATGCGCAGGTCGATATCGCGCCTGACTAACCCGCGGGCCCGTCCGCGCTGCAGATTCTCCTCCAGGAGGTCCACAAAGGCAGTAAAGCTCTGGGCCACGGTGGTCCGAACCTCGGGGTCATCCACCTCGGAAAGGGCCTGGAACCACATCCTCATCATAGGAGAGCGGCTTTGGATGTGATCGTAGTAGCCCATCCCCAGAGTCCAGACGCCTTCCAGCGGGTCGGTGCCCTCTTCAATGATGCGCCTCCAGATCCCCCGGAGGCGCGCCCCCGCGGCCTTGAGGGTGGAGATGTACAGCTCTTTCTTGCTAGAGAAGTACCGGTAGAGGGCAGGCTCGGAGATGCCGGCGGCCTTGGCCAGTTCGGCGGTACCGACCCTTGCGTAGTTCGACACGGCGAAGACAGTTTGCGCGCTCTCTAGAATGAGCCGTCTTCGTTCGTGGGCGGCTCGCTTCGGTGCTCGCTTCCTCATCGGGGATAATAGTGAGTGCTCACTAGCCATCCCGACGCTAGCACGGCGGGCA
>MGNZ01000056.1:0-620 GCA_001795235.1 Chloroflexi bacterium RBG_16_64_32
TTCCTCAACAACCTGTTCGCCACCCACCCGCCCATCGAAGAGCGGGTGCAGCTCTTGCGGGCGATGACGTAGGCCGGGCTTGTCCGGCACTTCCGCGTCTGGGCTGAGTCGACTCAACGGGGGAGCAAGCTGCGCTTGACACAACGAATTAAATCGATATACTTTTTCTATCGTCGAATTCGCGTGAGAAGGAGGTAGCTTAGCCATGATGCGCGTAATCATTTGGCGCCAGAATGCTCCCCCGCCACCAAACACACCTCTCGCAGCCGGCATCCCCATCTTCAATGAGCTCGCCGGCGCTGCCAGCAAAGTTAGTGGGGCGGGCGAGGTTCACTGGGGGTTTGGCCACGGCGGTATGGTGACGGTCAGCCACTACGATAACTACGCCGTCGCCGACGCTATCCTGAGAGATCCGGGAGTCCAGGCCGCGGTCACGAAGCTACTCGCTCTGGGCGTTGGTATAGCCGAGGACTACTTCGTTACCACTCCGGAGCAGGTGAGGCCCTTCTTCCCTCAGCAGTAGCATCCTGTCAACGGATAAGTCGAACGGATTAACGGATCGACTCCCTCTGCTGGGGCATCCAAGAATTCACGACTCTCGGGCAGTGGCAAGGCGAACG
>MGNZ01000056.1:666-11719 GCA_001795235.1 Chloroflexi bacterium RBG_16_64_32
GCCTTTGACCACCTGACCGACCTGCCAGACGGGCAGCTCGGCGGCGGCGAAGCCGTCTTTCACCTCGGCGGCCCTATCGGGGGCGACCGCCAGCAGGAGGCCGCCGGAGGTCTGCGGGTCGAACAGGATGTGCCGCATCTCCTCTGTGACTTCGTCAGAGAAGGTGATCTTGTCCTGGAAGTGCTTACGGTTGCGGGCGGCGCCGCCGGTTATTATGCCACGCGAGGCGTACTCCAGGGCGCCCGGGAGGAGAGGCATGCGGGCGGCGCTCAGTCGCAGGGCAACGTTGCTGGCGGCGGCCATCTCGTAGCCGTGGCCGAGGATGCCGTAGCCCGTGACGTCGGTGAGGGCGTGGGCCTCCACCGCCCGCGCGATGTGAGATGGGTGACGGTTGAGCCGAATCATCCAGTCGATGGCGGTCTGGAGGTGCTCCGGCTTCGCCTCGTCGCGCATGGCGGCGGTGGTGACGATGCCGGTGCCCAGGGGCTTGCTGAGGTAGAGGAGGTCACCGGGGCGGGCGCCGGCCTTGGTGAAGATATGCTTGGGATGGACGAGGCCCAGGACGCAGAGGCCGTACTTGGGCTCCGCGTCGATGATGGTGTGGCCGCCGGCTATGACCCCGCCCGCCTCGGCCACCTTGTCCGCTGCGCCGTGGAGGATTTTGCCGATGGTCTCGTGAGCCATCTCCTCGGGGAAGGCGGCGACGTTGAGGGCGAGGGTGACCTCAGCGCCCATGGCGTAGATGTCGCTCATCGCGTTGGTGGCGGCGATGGCCCCGTAGTGGTAGGGGTCGTCCACGAGAGGCGCAAAAAAGTCCACCGAAAGCACCACCGCCTGCTCATCGTTGAGCCTGTACACGGTAGCGTCGTCGGGAACGGCCAGACCGACCAGAAGATCGGGGTGCTGGCCGATTTGCCTATCGCTGAGGTAACGCAGGACCTGCGTTAGGGCTTCTGCCCCCGCCTTGCCGGCTCAACCGGCGCAGGAGGCCAACTGGGTGAGGCGCACCGCCTTCGTGGCCATAAGACCCCCTTCCGGGCGGATGATGGTGCCTGTACAGAGAAGTATAACTGCAGGCCGCTGACGGCCACAACAAGAAGAAGGGTTGGCGCTCCACTGCGTTTGGCGCGAGAATGGACACCATGAAGGGCTGGCCGGTGGGCCTCCTCGTGTCGTTGGCGGTCATCCTGTGGATCGCTGGGGCGTGCGGTGGCGGCGGCAGCGAGGAAATGGAGGCGCCCGAGGTGAGCATCACGCCGCTTATGGGGCCGACGGCGACGCCGGCGCCAAGCCCGGAGCCCGCGCCCGACCAGGCGTCGCCGGAGAGCGTGCCCACGGTCTACCTGCCGCAGGTGAAGTCGCTGGAGTACCTGAGCGCGGACGTGGCGGTCCCCGAACTGCCGGCTACTTTTGCCGCGCCGTCCCAGGACACGGCCCTGGCCGCGCTCATCCGCACCACCCTCTCCGGCTACGCGGGCACGTACTCCGTGGTGGTGCGAAACCTGGATGACGGGCGCTCCGCCTCCTGGAACGCGGAGGAGGTGTACACCGCGGCCAGCCTGTTCAAGCTGGCCCTCCTGCTTGAGGCCTACCGTCAGCGTGACTCCGGCGAGATTGACTTCTCCGAGGTGCTGACGCTGGACGAGGAGTACGTGGAGTACAACTTCGGCACGTTGGAGGCGCTGGGCCTGGAGGAGGGCGATCAGCTAACCCTGGCCGATGCCCTCAAGGCGATGATCATAGTCAGCGACACGCCCACGGCGGTGATGGTGCAGGACGTGGTGAACCCGGTGCGTGTGGACCAGACGCTGAGATCGCTGGGGATCAACGATATGTCCGTGTTGACCGAAGAGCTGCCCACGACGGCTCGTGACATGGCCCTGCTCATGGAGGCGGTGGCGGCGGGCCAAGGGGTGACGGACGAGTCGCGGCGCCAGATGCTGGGCCTGCTGCTCCAGGAGAGCATCCGTGGCGGCATCCCGTCCGGTGTTCCGCCCAACTCGGCGGTGGCTCACAAGACCGGTAACCTGGACAACCTCACCCACGACGTGGCGCTGGTCTGGGGCCCCGGCGGGCCCTACGTTATCGCGGTGCTATCCGACCGCTCGTGGGAGTCGGAGCCGCTGGCGACCGTGTCGCGGGCGGTGTGGGACTACTTCGTCGCCAACCCGTAGCGCCCATGGCCAGGTCGAAGAAAAAGGCGGCGCCGCTGACGCCCCGGGAGATCGTGGAGAGGCTGGCGGAGCTGTATGGCCGGCCCGTGTGGCGGCCACACAAGGACGGTATGTCGGAACTGGTGCTCACAGTCCTCTCCCAGAACACTTCCGACACGAACTCCGGGCGGGCGTTCATGCGGCTGGTGGCGCATTTCCCGACCTGGGAGGCGCTCATGACGGCGGGCCCGGAGGAGATCGAGAGGGAGATCCGGGTGGGTGGTCTGGCCCCGACCAAGTCGGGGCGCATCAAGGCGATCGTGGAGGAAGTGTGGCGTCGAAACGGGTCGTTCGACCTGTCGTTCCTGGGGGAGATGCCGCTGGCGGAGGCGAAGGCATGGCTGGGATCGCTGCCGGGCGTGGGGCCGAAGACGGCGGCCTGCGTCCTGATGTTCGCGCTGGGCCGGCCGGCGTTGCCCGTGGACACCCACGTGCAGCGGCTGGCGCAGCGGCTGGGGCTCGTGCCCGCCAAGACGGGCGCGGCCGAGGCGCACGACCTGCTGGAGGGCATGCTGGCGCCGGAGGAGGTCTATCCGTTCCACGTATCGCTGATCAAGCACGGGCGGCGGCTGTGCCGGGCGCAGCGGCCGCTGTGCGCCGAGTGCCCCCTGCGGGACCGATGCCCGACAGCGCCGCTCTACCTGGGGACGAAGGGGATCAGAGCGAGCGCCTGAACGGTAGAAGTCGCCTCAAGAATCCTGCCAGTGGTAACGCCCGTAGCTGCAGACGTCATGGTCATTGACTAAAAAGCATGACACTCAATTCGGTGGGACAGGCTTCAGCCTGTCGTCAGCCTAAAGCATGCCCGCCTCAGGAGGGGCTGACCCGCCGAGGCATAGGCGCTAGGCTGTGTCGGAATATTTTCTCAGCGGCCTTTAGGTCTGCCCCGTAGAGCAGGGCTGAAGCCCCTCCTGAGGCGGGCAGGCCTGCAGCTACGACTGCAAGCGTACGCCCGGAGTGCTATCCTGTCCGTAAGATGGTAACGGCGACACGCCCTTCGTACCTGGAGCTAAGTGGGGAGGAGCTGCAGCGGCGAATCGAGGCCGCCTGGGAGCTCATGCGCACGCCATGCCGGGTGTGTCCGCGCCACTGCAAGGTGGACCGTGCCCTGGACGAGCGGCGCGGCTTCTGTCGGGTGGGATCGCGGGCGCTGGTGTTCTCGGCGCATCCGCACTTCGGTGAGGAGCCGGTGCTGGTAGGTCGCGGTGGCTCTGGGACGATCTTCTTCGCCTCCTGCAACCTGGCGTGCGTGTACTGCCAGAACTGGGAGATATCGCAGATCAAGTCGGGGCAGGAGATGGAGCCGGCGCAGTTGGCGGAGGTGATGCTGGGGCTGCAGCGGGCGGGCTGCCACAACGTGAACCTGGTGTCGCCGACCGTCCACGTGCCGCAGGTCCTGGCGGCGCTGCCATGCGCCATCGACGGCGGCCTGCGTCTGCCGCTCGTGTACAACACCGGCGGATACGACTCCGTCGAGGTGCTAAGGCTGCTGGACGGCGTGGTGGATGTTTACATGCCGGACATCAAGTACTCGGATGAACGGACGGCCGGGCGCTTCTCCATCGTGAGGCGCTACTACGAGACGACGAAGGCTGCGGTGAAAGAGATGCACCGCCAGGCGGGGGACCTGGTGGTGGAGGGGGAGCTGGCCGTGCGGGGGCTGATTATCAGGCACCTGGTCTTGCCGCGTGACCTGTCGGGCACAGACGAGGTGATGCGGTTCCTAGCGGAGGAGCTATCGCGGGACAGCTACGTGAACGTGATGGCGCAGTACCGGCCCCAGCACAAGGCGAACCGCTACGGGGAGCTGGCACAGCGGCTGACGGCGGAGGAGTACCGATGGGCGATGGCGGCGGCGCGGCGGCACGGGCTGTGGCGCTTCGCGCGGTAGCGCTTGACACGCGCTTCACAAATACGTATCCTTTCGGCATCATGACTGCGCAGCGCATGAGGGACGCCCAGCCGACCAGCCGGTCTCGGCGACCGCGACCTACGTTCGGCGGTGGGTTCCCTGTGCCCGCGGACAGTCGCTAGCAACCGAAAGAAGAGCACGATCGGAAGCCCCACCGCAGAAAGCGGTGGGGCGATTTGATTTTTGGAGGAACGTCATGGTCAGGGTAGGTATCATCAACGTCACGGGCTACGCCGGCGCGGAGCTGGCGCGGCTTCTCTACGTCCACCCGGAGGCGCGCCTGGTCAGCGTCAGCGGCCGCAGCGCCGCCGGTAAGGGGCTGGCCGAGGTGTTCCCTCACCTGGCCTGCTACGACCTGACGATCGGCGAAGAGTTGGGCGACGTCGAATTCGCGTTTTCGGCGCTGCCCCACGCGGCCAGCGCCGAGGCCGTGGCGCCGCTGGTGCGTGCCGGCGTGCCGGTAGTCGACATAAGCGCTGACTTCCGCCTGCGAGACCCCCAGGAGTACGCCCAGTGGTACGGGCTGAACCACCCCGCGCCTGAGCTGCTGTCGCGGGCGGCCTACGGGTTGACGGAGCTAAACCGAGAGGCCGTGCGCTCGTCGCGGCTGATCGCCAATCCCGGTTGCTATCCGGAAAGCGCCCTGCTGGCGCTGGCCCCAGCGGTGAAGGAGGGGATCATCGGGCCGGACGTCATTATCGATTCGAAGTCAGGGGTTTCCGGCGCGGGCCGCACGGTGGACCTCGCCTACCACTTCGCGGAGGCGAACGAAAGCGTGTCGGCCTACGGGCTGTCGGGGCACAGGCACCTGCCGGAGATCGTCCAGGAGCTTACGGCGATGTGGCCGGGAGCCGGCATTCCGGAGGCGTCGCGCCCGAAGGTGACGTTCACGCCCCATCTGATCCCGATGACGCGGGGCATACTGTCCACGTGCTACGCGCCCCTCGCGACGGGAGCGGTGAGCAGCAGCGAAGAGGCGCGCGATCTCTACCGCGAGTTCTACAAGGGTGAGCCGTTCGTGCGGTTGGTGGACTTGCCGCCGGCGACGAAGCAGGTGTCCGGGAGCAACGTGTGCCTGGTCCACCCCACCGTCGACCCGAGGACGGAGCGGCTGATCGTGGTCAGCGCAATCGACAATCTGGTGAAGGGCGCGGCGGGCCAGGCGATCCAGAACATGAACGCGATGCTGGGGCTGCCGGAGACAGCCGGCCTGGAGAGCCCAGCGGTCTACCCCTAGGAGGAGACGTCGTGTATTCTGAGGCAGCTATGAGCGAGACGATTGAAGTGGTGGCGGAAGGGGGCGTAACCAGCGCCCGCGGGTTCGTGGCGGGGGCGGTGCGCGCCCGCATGCGGGAGGACTGGGACAAGCTGGACGTTGCCCTCCTGTACTCGGAGACGCCGTGCACGGCGGCCGGCGTGTACACGCAGTGCAACGTCGTTGCCGCCCCGGTGGTGATCACCCGCAAGCACCTGGCCGATGGCAAGGCGCGGGCGGTGATCGCCAACAGCGGCTGCGCTAACGCGGCCACGGGCGAGCGCGGGACGCGGGACGCGGTGGAGATGGCGCAGCTCGCGGCGGCAAGGCTGGGTCTGGACCCGCACGAGGTCGTGGTGGCATCCACGGGGGTCATAGGCATCTTCCTGCCGATGGAGCGGATGCGTCACGCGATCGAGGCCGTCGAGCTGTCGGCGGGCGGCGGGCTGGCGTTCGCGCAGGGAATCATGACCACGGACACGCGGCCCAAGCAGTCGGCGGTCCGGTTCGGGGAGTACACGCTGGGAGGGGCCTGCAAGGGGGCGGGGATGATCCACCCCAACATGGCGACTATGCTGGCCTACGTGACGACGGATGCGCCGGTGGCGGCGCCGTTCCTTTCGCGGACGCTGAAGGATGCGGTGGCCGTCTCCTTCAACATGATCGACGTGGACAGCGACACCAGCACCAACGATATGCTGGTGGTGCTGGCCAACGGAGTCGCGGGCGGCGAGGAGATTGCCGAGGGACACCCGATGGCGTCGGCGTTCGCTTCGGCATTGACGCACGTGTGCACCGAGCTGGCGAAGGCGATCGTGGCCGACGCCGAGGGCGGCAGCAAGGTGATCGAGGCGACGGTGGTCGGCGCGGCGTCGGCGGAGGACGCGCGGCTGGCGGCGCGTGAGGTTGTGCGGTCGCTGGCGGTGAAGACGGCGGTGTACGGCCACGACCCGAACTGGGGCCGGGTGCTGGCGGCGGTGGGCAACTCCGGCTGCCGCATGGAGGAGGCGAAGACCGGCCTGTGGCTGGTGGACCGCGATGGCCACGAGCTGTGTCTCCTCGAGAACGGCTCGCCGCAGCCGCTGGCGGCAGGGGCCGCGAAGCCGCACTTCGAGGCGCTGGAGGTGCGCTTTCGGGTGGACCTGGGCCTCGGCAAGGAGGAGGCGACGGCCTGGGGCTCCGACCTGACGGAGGAGTACGTGCGCCTCAACAGCCTGTACACGACGTAAACAATTTGTCACTCTGAGCGAAGCGAAGAGTCTCAGCCAACCGTCAGATGCTTCGCTTCGCTCAGCATGACACGAGGGAACGAGTACGGTGTCTGACATACTGGTCGCGAAGATAGGCGGGTCCACGATGGGGGCCGACGACACGACGGTTGACGATATCGTGGCCCTTCAGCGCCGAGGCGTGCGGCCCGTGGTAGTGCACGGCGGCGGCGCGCTTATCAGCGAGTGGCTGAAGGCGCACGGCGTGCCCACGCGCTTCGAGCGGGGGCTGCGGGTGACCGATGAGCGGACGCTGGAGGTGGTGGTGGCGGTGCTGGCGGGGCTGGTCAACAAGCGGCTGGTGGCGGCGTTGACGGCGGCCGGAGGCCGCGCCGTGGGCCTGTCCGGCGCGGACGGGGGCCTGATCAAGGCACGGCTGATAGACGACAAGCTGGGCTACGTGGGGGAGGTGGCGGAGGTCGATACCCGGCCGCTGCTGGACTTGATGGATGATGGGTTCGTGCCGGTGCTGGCGCCCATCGCTGTCGAGTGGCGCGGCGAGGCGCCCACGGGTCAACTCCTGAACATTAACGCGGACACCGCGGCGGGTGCAGTGGCTGTTGCGCTGGGTGCCCGCTGGCTGGTGTTCCTGACCGACGTGCCCGGCATCCGCGGCGAAGACGGTCAGATGGTCGGTGCGCTTTCCCCGGAGCAGGCGTCGGCCCTGACCGAGGCGGGCGTCATCAAGGGTGGGATGATTCCCAAAGTGGAGGCTTGCCTCCAGGCGGCGGCGTCCGGCTGCCGCAACGTCATAGCGGACGGCCGCCGGCCGGGCGCCCTGCCGGAGGCTATCGAAGATGGAACGGGGACAGTGGTAGGATGAACGGAGCAGCATGAGCGAGAACTGGGCTGAACTGGAGAGCAGGTACTTCTTTCCCGTGGGGAAACGGCTGCCGGTGACTCTGATCCGGGGCGAGGGCAGCCGTGTTTGGGACGAGAACGGCCGCGAGTACCTGGACTGCCTGGCGGGGATAGGGGCGGTGAGCCTGGGCCACTGCCACCCGGCGGTGGTGAAGGCCGTGCAAGAGCAAGCCGCGTCCCTGATGCAGGTGTCCAACTACTACTACACGCCGCCCCAAATCAGGCTGGCGCGGCTCCTGTGCGAGCACACCTGCCTGGACAAGGTGTTCTTCTGCAACAGCGGCGCGGAAGCGGTGGAGGGCTGTATCAAGCTCGCGCGCAAGTGGGGGAAGGAGAAACGCGACGGGGCCCACGAGATCATCGTCGCGGAGAACGCCTTCCACGGGCGCACGATGGCGGCGCTCACCGCCACGGCCACCGAGAAGTATCGCGCGCCGTTCACGCCGCTGGTGGAGGGTTTCGTACGGGTGCCGTTTAACGACGTGGACGCGATCAAACGGGCGACCACCGCTCAGACCGCGGCGGTCCTTCTGGAGCCGATCCAGGGCGAGGGTGGCGTCATCGTCCCCGACGATGACTACCTACCAGGGGTGCGGGCCTGGTGCGACGAGGCCGGCATCCTGCTGATGGTGGACGAGGTGCAGACCGGTGTCGGCCGCACCGGCGCCCTGTTCGCGCACCAGCTCTACGGCATCGATGTAGACGTCATGGCGGTGGCCAAGGGTCTGGGCAGCGGCTTCCCCATCGGGGCATTCCTGGCCAAGGACCACTGCGCGGTGCTGGGTCTCGGCGAGCACGGCACGACGTTCGGTGGAAACCCGCTGGCCACGCACGTGGGCTACACCGTGCTCAGGCACATCATCGAGAACGACGTGCCGGGGCAGGTGGCGAAGAAGGGCGAGTATCTTGAGCGGCGCCTGCAATCGCTGGCCGACCGCCACCCGATGATCAAGGAGTTGCGCGGCAAGGGGCTGCTGTGGGCCATCGAGCTGGATCGGGATGCGGCGGAGGAGGCCGTACGTCTGTGCCTGGAGGAAGGGTTGCTGGCCAACAACGTGAAGCCCACAGCCCTGCGCCTGATGCCGCCCCTGACGATCACGGAGGAGGAGCTCGACCGCGCGGTGGAGATCATCGACCGGGTGCTGGGCTGGATTGAAGCGGGTGGGCCGAAGTGAGGGTGACGCATGACGCATGACTGAGAAGATAGTCCTGGCCTACTCCGGCGGGCTGGACACGTCCGTGGCCGTACGCTGGCTGAAGGAGGAGCGCGGCTACGAGGTGATCGCCCTGACAGTGGACGTAGGAATGCAGCGTGAGCGGGAGGATGTGCAATCGCGTGCGATGAAGGCGGGCGCGGCCAAGTTCGTCTGGCGGGACGCGCAGGAGACGTTCGTGCGGCACTTCGCCTTCCCGGCGCTGGCGGCGGGGGCTGTGTATCAGGGCCACTACACGCTGGCGACAGCGCTGGCGCGACCACTGATCGCGCGAGAGCTGGTGGACGTGGCGCGGGCGGAGGGGGCTACCGCTATCGGGCACGGTTGCACGGGCAAGGGGAACGACCAGGTGCGGTTCGACGTGTCGACCCAGGCGCTTGCGCCGGAGCTGCGCATCGTGGCGCCCGTGCGGGACTGGGATATGGACCGCGAGGCCGAGATCGCATACGCGGAGGAGCACTCGATACCTGTGCTGGTGACGCGCGACAGCCCCTACTCCATCGACGAGAACCTGTGGGGCCGCAGCATAGAGTGCGGCGTGCTGGAGGACCCCTGGCAGGAGCCGCCGGCTGACGTGTACGAGTGGACGGTGGCGCCGGCGGCGGCGCCGGACGCCCCAGCGTACGTCGAGATCGGCTTCGAGCGAGGCCTGCCGGTGTCGCTGGACGGGCGGGAGACCGGCCCGGTGCCGCTGGTGCTGCGGCTGAACGAGCTGGCGGGAGAGCACGGCGTAGGCCGGGCGGACATGGTGGAGGACCGGCTGGTGGGCATCAAGTCGCGGGAGATATACGAGGCGCCGGCGGCCGTGACGCTACTGGCGGCGCACGAGGCGCTGGAGGCGCTGACACTCTCCAAGGACCAGCAGCGGCTGAAGGCGCGCATCGCCCAGGAGTACGCCGAGCTGATCTACAACGGGCTCTGGTTCACGGCCCATCACCGGGACCTGGCGGCTTACGTGCAATCCACGCAGCGGCACGTGACGGGCACGGTGCGGGTGCGGCTGCACAAGGGCGCGGCCACGGTCGTGGGGCGGAAGTCGCCGAAGAGCCTGTACGACTTCTCGCTGGCCACGTACGATGAGTCGGATCAGTACGATAGGACGGCGGCGCCGGGGTTCATCCAAATATGGGGGTTGCCGGTGCGGGTGCAGGCGCAGGCGCAGAGGGAAGAGGAGGACTCAGGCCGGTAGGGCGGCGCGCCACTGTCGTCTGTTAGGATCAAGACAACCCCCGCAGGAATGCTCATGGCTAAGTACAGGCCTCTGGCAAAGTTCCTGGAGGATTCCGCCCGAACGGAAGGGACGGTCATTCTGTCGTTCGCCCAGATAGAGGACGTAACCGGGACGGCGCTGCCGGCGTCGGCGCGCGCATACCGCTCGTGGTGGGGCAACGATAGCTACCACGTGCAGGCGGTCGCCTGGCGGGCGGCCGGGTGGCGCGTTTTCAAGGTCGATATGGGACGGCAGGTAGTCACCTTCATCCGGGCGTCATGACCCCCCGCGTTACGTCCGTGCTATTCGACCTGGGGGATACGCTGTGGCACTTCCCCAGCATGCCGCCGGTGAACGTAATCCGCGGCGAGACCGTGAGGCGCCTAGGTAAGCTGCTGGAGAGCTGGGGCGAGGAGGTAACGGACAAGCGGATGTTTCTGGGCCGCGATATCCGCTTCGCGGTGGAGGAGGAGACGTCCCGCGCTTTCCACGGCGATAGCATCGACCCTGGTTATCCAGGGCTATGCCGGCGGGTGGCGGCGCGTCACGGGCTCAAGCTCACGCGTGAGCAGGGCGAGGAGCTGTGGGAGGCCTGGAACCTGGGGGGGAACTTCCTCGGGCGCACGCTGTTTCCGGACACGCTGGAGACGCTGCGTTGGCTCCGCGATCGGGGCTTTCGCCTTGGGTCGGTGACCAACCGCGGCTACGGAGGGCCGCGGTTCCAGCAGGAGATGCTGGACCTGGGCCTGACCGAGCTGTTCGAGGTGGTGGGCGTGTCCTGCGACATCGGATACATGAAGCCGCACCGGCGTATCTACGAGTACGCCCTGGAGGCGATGGGGATAACGCCGGAGGAGACAGCGATGGTGGGCGACAGCATGCGGGCGGACGTCGAAGGGTCGAAGGCGCTGGGGATGACGGCGATCTGGCGGCGGCCGCCCCTGGACGAGCCGGTCGAGCCGTCGGCGGACCCGCCCGAGGTCTATGGCAGCGTGCGGCCGGACTACGCCATCGACACCCTCAGCGACATCCGGGGCCTGCCGCCGTTCGCGGACAGCAGCGCGAAATGAGCGGGCTTTCCCCGTCCGGCGCGCTATAATTGGCCCACAATGGCTGACAG
>MGNZ01000057.1:0-793 GCA_001795235.1 Chloroflexi bacterium RBG_16_64_32
TGCCGTGGATGTGGAACCTGCCCCCCAACGACAAGCACTACTACCCGCTGTACGTCGCCTGCCTCGACCTGGGCATCCCCTTCTGCCTCCAGGTCGGGCACACCGGGCCGTTGCGGCCCTCGGAGCCGGGCCGTCCCATCCCCTACCTCGACGAAGTGGCGCTCACCTTCCCGGACCTGACCATCATCGGCGGCCACATCGGCTACCCCTGGACGGACGAGATGATCGCCCTCGCCTGGAAGTACCCCAACGTCTACATCGACACGTCCGCCTACCTGCCGCGCTTCTACCCGCCCACGCTGCGCATGTTCATGAACAGCCACGGCCAGGACAAAGTGCTGTTCGGGACCAACTACCCGATGCTCGCTCCCTCGCGTTGCCGCGCCCAGGTCGAAGACCTCGGCCTGAAGCCTGAAGCCAGGGAGAAGTTCCTCCGCCTGAACGCCCTCAAAGCGTTTGGCCTGGCGGAGTAGGCCATGGCCTCGCGCCGCCCCCTCCGCATCGTCCTCACCGGCTTCTCCGGCACCGGCAAGAGCCTCGTCGCGCCCCTGGTGGCGGAGCGCCTCCGCTGGCAGGCCGTGGACACCGACTCCCTCGTCGAGCGGGCCGCCGGCAGGCCCATCGCCGACATCTTCGAGCAGGACGGCGAGCCCCGCTTCCGCCAACTGGAGGCGGACGCCATGCGGGAGGCCTGCGCCCGGGAGAAGGCCGTCGTCTCCGTCGGCGGCGGCGCCATCCTCAGGCCGGACAACCGCCGCCTCCTCGCCGATGGCGGCTTCGTCGTCTGCCTGGA
>MGNZ01000057.1:843-10387 GCA_001795235.1 Chloroflexi bacterium RBG_16_64_32
ACGAGCCCCTTGACCCATACGGGCGTAGCCGGCCCCTGCTGGCCGGCCCCGATCCCATCTCCCGTATCCGCGAGCTAAAGGCGGCTCGCCAGCCCTTCTACGCCCTGGCCGACCACACCGTCCACACCGACGGCCTCAGCCCTGATGCCGCCGCCGAGGAGGTTGTCCGGGCCTGGGCCGCCGGTCCGCCCATGCTCTCGCCGACCCGGACCGGCTTCCGGCATTCGTTGGCTCGCCGGTGACCGCCGGTCCCGGGTACGCGGCCACCCCGGGCGCCGCCTGCGTCGTGCGCGCCGCGTCGGCCACCTATCCGGTGTACATCGACTGGAACGCGCTGTTCGACCTCGGCCTGCGCCTGCGGGAGGCCGGTCTCACTGCACAGGCGTACATCGTCAGCGACGAGACGGTATTCGCCGGCTACGGAAAGCAGGTCGAGGCCGCCCTGGCCCAGGCCGATATCCCCGTCGCCTCCTACACCGTCCCTCCCGGCGAGGCCAGCAAGTCGCTGGACACGGCCGCCGCCATATACGACTGGCTCATCCAGCGACGGGCGGAGCGCGGCCACGTGGTCGTCGCCCTGGGCGGCGGCATGGTCACCGACCTAGCCGGCTACGTTGCCGCCACCTACCTGCGCGGCCTGCCCCTCGTCCACGTGCCCACCAGCCTGCTGGCGATGGTGGACGCCGCCATCGGCGGCAAGGTGGCCGTGAACCACCCGCAGGCCAAAAACACTATCGGCGCCTTCTACCAGCCCAGCCTCGTCCTGGCCGATGTCGCGGCGCTGCGCAGCCTGCCCCCGCGGGAGCTGACCTCGGGCTGGGCGGAGCTCATCAAGCACGCCCTCATCCTGGACCCGGACCTGCTGGCGTTCTTGGAGGAGCGCGCCGGCGGCGTCCTCCGCCTGGAGCCCGAACCAACCACAGAGGCCATCCGCCGCAGCGTCGCTATCAAGGCAAAGATAGTGAGCGAGGACGAGCGGGAGGAGACGGGCCGCCGCACGGTCCTCAACTACGGCCATACCGTGGCCCACGCCATCGAGGCCGCGACGGAGTACGGCCGCCTGCCCGGCCAGGGCTTCCTCCACGGCGAGGCGGTGGCCATCGGCATGACAGCCGCCGCCGCCGTCGCCCGGCGGATGGGGCTCCTCTCTGCGGACGTCGAACAGCGCCAGCGCGACCTGCTGGAGCGGTTCGGCCTGCCCACTCGCGCCGAGGGGGTGGACCGCACTGCCGTCCTGGCCGCCATGGCGCTCGACAAGAAGGTGCGCGCCGGGGCAGTCCGCTGGGTGCTCCTAGAAGACGTGGGCCGCACGGTTCTCCGCGACGACGTTCCTCAGGTGGTGGTGGAAGATGCCCTGGGTGAGGTGCTAGTGTAGGACAGGTTTCAGACCTGCATCGCTGCACTGGAACGCCAGAGCAATCATGACCGAACCCCAATATGTCGCCCTCCGCGCCGTCGTCCGCGGGCGCGTGCAGGGCATCGGCTTTCGCGACTACGTCCTGACCCGAGCCCGCTTCCTGGGCCTCACGGGCTATGTCCGCAACCTGCCCGACGGCCGCTCTGTGGAGGTCGTCGCTGAGGGCGCGCGCCCGGACCTGGAGCAGCTCCTGGAGTACCTGCGCCACGGCCCACGCCTCTCTCGCGTGGACGCTGTGGATACAGAGTGGGGCGAGCCCACCGGCGCCTATGAAGGCTTCGGTGTGGGAATCTCTCGCGTCTAGCCCGGCGGCGGCCTCGGGAATACAGCATCTTCCGCGCGGACGCGTGCCGCATGGCAGTCCCCTCTTCCCGTAGCCGACCTTCTGGCCAGCCACTTGCCCCGTTATCGATACAACAAACCGCCGCCTGCGCGCGTCTAATACCCGTAGATGAGCACGCGTCCGCTGATCCAGGCCAGGAGTCTGGTCACGGCCATGGCTGTGGCCGTCATGGCCCTGCTTCTTCTATCGCCCGGCGAGCCCCTTGGCGCCTCCGGCGACTACACAGTCGCGGAAGGCGACACCCTTTCCGAGATTGCCGCCACGTTCGACGTGAGCGTGGAGTTGTTGGCTGAGGTCAACGGCATCGAGGATCCAGATTTTATTCTTGTGGGACAGGTGATTCGCATCCCGGGCGCGGACGAGAGCCTATCGGTTGCAGACCCGGGTGAAGATCCGGGTGCGATTCAGACCCAGGAGGTGGATACCTACACGGTGCGGTCGGGGGATACCCTCAGCGAAATCGCCGATCACTTCGGGGTGCCTGTCTCTGCCATCGTCGATGCTAACGGCCTAGCTGATCCGAACTTTATCGTGGAAGGCCAGACCCTAAAGATACCGGTGGTGGTCAGCGCGCCGGCTCGGCCGGCCTCTCCCGATGTAGAGCCTCTGTTGGAGCAGGTCGCCATGGAGGAAGGCTTGGACCCCGGCCTGGTGAAGGCGCTCGCCTATCAGGAGAGCGGCTGGCAGCAGGACGTCGTCAGCAGCACCGGCGCGGTGGGCATAATGCAGATACAGCCCTCAACGGGGTACTGGCTGGAGACGGACGTCTTCGGCTATGACCTGGACATAGAGATGAGCGCCTACGATAACATCAAGGCAGGCGTTCGCTACTTGCGCATACTCTTGGACCTGACCGGTAGCGTCGACGATGCCTCTGCCGCCTATTACCAGGGATACGGCGCCCTTAGCCTTGGCATTCTGTATGAAGATACGGTACGGTACGTCGCAAGTGTGAACGCCATCAAAGCCTCATTTTGGCCCTAAGGAGCTCGGTTGGAAGTGCTGTACAGCCAGCTTGCCAGCGGCCCAACAATGATGTATGATACAGGAAATAGAATACGTATGGCCGAACTCCGGCGCTCTGCGCCGGGGGCGGGGGACCCGATTACTTGGGGTGAATCTCCGATCTTTCGGAGTAGGCGATCTCCTTACGCCGAA
Organism: Chloroflexi bacterium RBG_16_64_32; assembly: GCA_001795235.1. Classification (GTDB taxonomy): domain Bacteria; phylum Chloroflexota; class Dehalococcoidia; order SM23-28-2; family RBG-16-64-32; genus RBG-16-64-32. The sequence goes on from MGNZ01000057.1 coordinate 3,762, forward strand.
CCCGTCAGCTAACCCCGTAGGCACTGGGGAGAGGATAGTCCGGAACGCAGGGGACCCGGGGCTAGGCCTCGGGTCTCTCTCTGTGCGGAAGTAGCCGGGCCGTCCCACCCCGCAGAGAGGAGGCGCGTAAGTGGCTAAGCAGTGGCAGCGAGAGTTCCACGACCCTGTCAGCGACGTCGCCGATCCGAGCAAATACGTCGACCTCAAAGGCAATGAGCCGCAGTCGCCCAGGGTGATACTCAGGCCCCGCCCCATGGGTGGAGGGCCCGCCTCACCGGCGTCCCACATCCAAGCGGTCTCTGGAACTGCGCCAAAGTACCGCGCATACTCTCTCAATAACTTCAGTGAGATCCCGCAGGTCCAGCGACTCAGTGATGAACAACAGTTCGCCATCAAGGTCGTCGCCCAGGTGCTCCCGTTCAAGACGAACAACTACGTCGTGGATGAGCTCATCGACTGGGACAGCGTGCCCGACGACCCGATGTTTGTGCTCAACTTCCCCCAGCGGGAGATGCTCCTGCCGCACCACTTCGAGGCGATAGCTGCGTTGCTGCGCCGGGGCGCAGACAGGCAGGAGATCGATGCGGCGGCCAACCGGGTCCGCCTGGAACTCAACCCCCATCCTGCGGGACAGATCGATCACAACGTCCCCACGCTCGATGAAGTCAGGCTCACCGGCATGCAGCACAAGTACCGGGAAACCGTGCTCTTTTTCCCCAGCAACGGTCAAACGTGTCACGCCTACTGCACGTTCTGTTTCCGTTGGCCACAGTTCGTGGGGATGGACGAGATTAAGTTCGCCATGCGGGAATCGGAGCTGCTCGTCGAGTACATACGTCGCCACGATGAAGTGTCCGACGTGCTTTTCACCGGCGGCGACCCGATGATCATGCGCTCCGGCAGCCTTGCAGAATACATCGAGCCCCTTCTGGAGGCCCGCCTGCCCAACCTGCGCGCCATCCGCATCGGCACCAAGGCCATCAGCTACTGGCCATACCGCTTCCTCACGGATGAAGACGCAGGCGAGACGCTGGAGCTGTTCAAGAAGGTGACCGGGTCGGGGATACACCTGGCGATCATGGCCCACTTCGACCATCCGCGGGAGTTGGCCACCGACGCGGCGAAGGCGGCGATCGCTCGCATAAGGGAGACTGGCGCCCAGATCCGGGCTCAGTCCCCGCTCATGCGTAACATCAACGACACCCCCCACGCTTGGCGCGAAATGTGGCGCCAACAGGTGAAGCTTGGCTGCATCCCGTACTACATGTTCGTGGCGCGTGATACAGGCGCGCAACACTACTTCAGCGTACCTCTAGTCCGCGCCTGGGAGATCTTCCGCGACGCTTACAAGTCCGTGAGCGGCATCTGTCGCACGGTGCTTGGACCCAGCATGTCCGCCGATCCCGGCAAGGTCCAGGTGCTCGGCGTGACTACGGTTGCGGGTGAGAAGGTGATCGCCCTGCGCATGCTGCAGGGGCGAAATCCGGACTGGGCAATGCGTCCCTTCTTCGCAGAGTACGACGAGGACGCCGCCTGGCTCACCGACTTGCGACCGGCTTTCGGCGAGGAACGGTTCTTCTTCGAAGAGGAGCTGGAGCAGATGTACCGGGAAGACGGTGCCCGGCGGCGTGGGCAGCGCCAGAACGGCCGCAATGGATCACGCAACGGCGGTGACGGAGCCCGGAACGGGGGTAAGCCGTTTCCCGTTGGGCTCAGCCAGGCCTAGGCAGAGTCCGCCTACGTCCAACGTGATAAGGGTCTCGCGCAAACGCGCACGGATGTGTAACATTTCCCGCCCATTTGCGTTTATAGATTAGGCGTTCTCGAGCTCTCATCGCCGCACCCCCGCGAGCTATTCAGACTCGGGAGCGCTTCTTTGTTTGATTGGTAGCAGAGGACTGGGGAGCAGAACTAGCGCACGCCATCCGCGCTCGCCTGCAGGCCAGCATGCACGGCCGGAGGCATGGGTCCCGATCCCTCTCTCAGACGCTCCATCCATTGACCGGAACCCCCCAGTGAGCGGTTACCCTTTGACATCCGCCGCAGGCGGACCGGCCCTAGGCGGGGGCCAAAGCCAGTCTCACCCCGCTCTACCGCCTATCCCCCTCTTCTCCCGCCAACAGATTTGATCCCCACTCCTCGCCGTGGCTCCAGTCCAGCATGATGACGTCTATCTCTTGCCCCGGCTGGACCTCGTCCACCTCCGGTGGGATCACCGTCAGCGCGTTGGCGTGCACCATTGACGTGAGCATGCCGGAGCCCTGCGGCCCCGTGAGCGAAGCGTAGTACCGGCCCTCCCGCAGCCTCACGATGCAACGGGCGTAGAACCGCCGCGCATCGTCCCGGTTGACGATCCGTTCCTCCGCGACCGCCCTGACCATAGGCCGCTGCCAGTCCGTTTTGCCCATCATCTTCATAATCGCTGGTCGCCCGAACAGCTCGAACGTCACCATAGAGCTCACAGGGTTCCCGGGCAGCCCAATGTGGGGCACCCGCCGACCGCCCTTCTGGAAGCAGCCGAAGGCCAGCGGCTTGCCCGGCTTCATCGCCACAGTCCAGAACTCCACGTCGCCCTCTCGCGCCAGGACATCCTTCACCACATCGTAGTCACCCCGCGAGACCCCCGCCGAGGTGATCAGCATGTCGGCGTGCATGCCCTCGTGGATCTTCGCCGTGAGCGCCTCAACGGTGTCCTTGGCAATACCGAGCAGTCGCGGCGCGCCCCCGTAGCGCCGGACCAGAGCGCCGACGCTGCACGCGTTGGCGTCGTAAATCTTCGCTGCGGGCCTTGGCTGGCCGGCTTCCACTAGCTCGTCCCCGGTGGACAGGATCGCCACCACAGGCCGCCTGATCACCTTCGCCGTCGCTCGTCCCAGCGAAGCGAGAACGCCGATCTCCGATGGCCTTAGCACGCGGCCCTTCCGCATCACTGTCTGGCCTTCGCGAATGTCCTCCCCGGCGCGCCGGATGTTGGCTCCCGGCCTGGCTTCCTTGAACACGCGCACCGTGGCGTCCACCTTATGTGAGCGCTCCGGCGGCTTGTCGAACGGCTCGTCCGTCTCTTCGAAGGGGACGACCGCGTCTGCTCCGGCGGGCACCGGTGCTCCGGTCATGATGCGGATCGCCGTCCGCGCCGTCACCTCACCCGCGAAAACGTAGCCGGCCGCCACTTCCCCCGCCACGCGCAGCTCCACCGGCGAGTCCGCCGACGCCCCGCGCGTGTCCTCGGCGCGGACCGCATAACCGTCCATCGCCGTGTTGTCCAGAGGTGGTATGTCGAAGCCGGAGCTAACGTCTTCGGCCAGCACCTGGCCCAGCGCCTCCAGCAGCGGCTTCTCCTCCGCCTCCAAGACGTTCACGTTGGCGAGGATACGTTCCAATGCCTCGTCGACGGTGATCACGCTGGTTCACCCTCATCGCTTTGAGACTCCTCCACCGTCCGCACCACTACCTCCACCAGCCGCTCGATGTACTTCCGACCGGCCTCCGCCGAAGCGCGCCGCGGATCCCCGAAAACCCCGTTATCCGCCAGTACGTGAACGCCTTCGCTGAAGAACCTCTGCATGCCGCTGGCCAGGTCACCCACATACCCTGGCTCCGCCCGCTCCATGCGGACCAGCTCCGGTCTTAGGGCCAGCATCATGGAAGTCTCCCACTCGCCCGCGTGGATGCCGCCCTCCGCCGCGGAGACGCCCATCTCCGCCCCCACTCCCAGGGTTGCGCTCGCCAGCACTCCCACGTCCTTGAAGGCGATGACCTCCACCCCTTCCAGCGGGCCCAGTTGGGCCAGGGCCTCTCCCAGCGGCTGGAAGTTCCCTCCGTGTGTTGGAAGGAGGACAATCCGCCTGAAGCCGTGGCCCGCCAGCGCCTTCACTATGTCTCCGACGATGCGACAAAACGTCTCCTCCTCCACTGACATGGTCCCCGCGAAGGCCAGGTGGTGACGAGAGCAGCCCACAGGGATCGTCGGCGCCAGGAAAGCGTTCAGTCGCTCTGCCGCTGCCCGGCCGATCTCGTCACCGAACATCGCGTCCGTTCCCAGGGGCAGGTGCGGCCCGTGCTGCTCCACTGCCCCGAACGGCACCACCACCGTGTCGCGGCCCCCGTCCAGCTCAGCCCGCACCTCCGGCCAGGTCATCCTCTCCAGATCGAGCACGCCCATCTGGTCCCCTCTCCAAGCGTAAATAGCGTCCGCCCTAGGCGGACACTATTTTAGCACCGTATCGCGCTGGCCCGAACCTCGCCAGCCCTCCCCCGTAGGTCAAGGCCCAAGCCTTGACCGGCCAGGGCAAGGGCCCTGACCTACACAGAGGAAATTTAGCCCAACTGAATCACCAGGCAGGTCGTGGTGCGCTGAACGCCCTCCACCTGCTGGATTCCGTCCGTAATCGCCCGGCCCACTTTGTCCAGATCGTCGGACTCCAGAAGCGCAATGACATCGAAGGGCCCGGTCACCGCGTCGACCGATACCACCCGGGAATCTGTGAGCTGCAGCTTGAGCACACCATCTGCCACGCCCTTCGCCTTGCCCACCGCCGACTCTATCAACACGTAGGCGCGAGTCATGCTCGCCCTCCTTTCGTCCACACACCCTAACTGCCCAAAATCATACTGCCTGAGGCTAGCCTGTCAAGGGACTGCACGGTAGCAGCCTGCCGGTTGCCCCAAGCCCAGGGGCCTTCCACAATGGAGATACGCGGATCCCCCCTCGATTGTGTCTCATATTGCCATGGAGAGGTAGCGTTGATCGACCAGAGCACACCGTCCCTCACGGCCCTGCGGCGGGCGTGCGAGGAGCCATACGGATTCTGGCTGGACACCGCATTGACGGGGAACCGGACGGGACTGGCCTCGTTCTGGGGCGTGGAACCGTTCCTCATCCTGCGTTCCTGGGGCGACGCTATCGAGCTGTGGACCAGAGGCGGGACGCACCGGTTCAGCGGCAGCCCCTTTGAAACGTTGCGCCAGCTCTTGCGGGAGCACAGCAGGGTGGGCTCCCGCCCGCCCCAACCCGTCGGCGCTGCCGTCGGCTACCTGGCGTACGAACTGAAGCGCTTCGTGGAGGATCTTCCCGATCGCGCCGTGGACGACCTGGGTCTGCCGCAGTGCTACCTCAGCTTCTACCGGCGCATCGCCCGCTTCGACCCGCGACCCATCGGCTGGGGAGCCCTCGCTGTGCCGCGACGCAGCCCGCTGCACGCGGGCGCCGACCCGCCACCCTCTAACTTTCGGCCCGACGACTACGAGCGCGCAGTGCAGCACGTGCGGGACTACATCTATGCCGGTGACGCCTATCAGGTCAACCTCTCCCAGCGCTTCCGGCTGCCGCTGTCGGCGAGCCCCTTCGACGCTTACTTGAGTCTGCGTAGCCGCAATCCGGCGCCGTTCGCCGCCTACGTCAACTTGCCGGAGGCGCAGGTGCTGAGCGCCTCGCCGGAGCGCTTTCTTCGCTTCGACCCGGCCACTCGTCGCATCCAGACGCGGCCAATTAAGGGCACGCGCCCTCGAGGGAGGACGGCGACTGAGGACGAGGCGCTGGCCCAGGAGCTGCGGGCGAGCGAAAAGGACCGCGCCGAGAACGTCATGATCGTCGACCTGGAGCGCAACGACCTCGGCCGTGTGGCGGAGATAGGCTCCGTGCGGGTCACGGAGCTTGCGTCCCTGGAGACGTTCCCCACCGTGTTCCATCTCACCTCCACGGTGGAGGCCACCCTGCGCGAGGATCGCGATCTGGTTGACCTGCTGCTGGCCACGTTCCCTGGCGGCTCCATCACCGGCGCGCCAAAGATCAGGGCGATGGAGATCATCGATGAGCTAGAGCCGACGGCTCGAAGCCTCTACACCGGCGCCATCGGATACATCGGCTTCGACGGCTCAATGGACCTGAATATCGCCATACGTACTATCCTGGTCAAAGATGGGACGGCCTATTTCCAGTCCGGCGGCGGCATCGTAGCAGATTCTGACCCGGCGATGGAGTACCAGGAGACGCTCCACAAGGCCAGGGCCCTCAGTGAGACGCTGACGGACAGCGGTCTGTCCGGGACGAGCGGAGCGAGTGCGCATGCGGTGGATCTTCGTCAACGGTGAGGTGGTCGAGCGGTCGACGGCGCGGGTATCGGCGCTGGACCGCGGCCTGCTCTACGGATACGGCCTGTTCGAGACGATGCGCTCGTACGGCGGCCGTGTCTTCCGCCTGGCGGAGCACTACCGTAGGCTCTGCGACGGGGCGTCCCGCCTGGCGATTGCGGTGCCCCTCTCCCTGGACGATGTCGGCGAGGCCGTGGATGCCGTCCTGGTACGCAACGACCTGGCGGACGCCTACCTCCGGCTGACGGTGACAGCGGGAACCCCGCCGAATGCGGCCGGCCCGGCTGGGGACGCGGCCGCCGTGCTGGTGGCCAGGCCGCTGACGGACTACCCGCCCGACCTCTACCGCCGAGGCATGGCCGCTGTCGTAAGCTCCATCCGCCGCAACGAGACATCTCCCCTGACCCGTGTCAAATCCCTGAACTACCTCGATAGCTTGCTGGCACGCGAAGCCGCCCGCCGCCGCGGCGCGGACGAGGCGATCCTGTTGAACACGCGGGGCTTGGTGGCGGAAGGCAGCGCCAGCAACCTGTTCC
>MGNZ01000057.1:10425-19144 GCA_001795235.1 Chloroflexi bacterium RBG_16_64_32
TCCGGCGCTCTCCCGGGCATCACCAGGCAGGCCGTGCTGGAGCTAGCGTCCGCGGTCGGCCTGGAGGCCGTCGAGTCGGGCGTCGAGATGCAGGCGTTATGGGACGCCCCCGAGGTGTTCCTCACCAACTCCGTCATGGAGGTCATGCCCCTGACCATGCTTGACGGCCGGCCCGTGGGCTCCGGCGAGCCGGGGCCGGTGACGGAGCGGCTGGGGCAGATGTACAGGGAGTTGGTTCTCCGCGAGACGTCCACGACGTAGACGACCTAGGTGGCGAACTCCATCGAAGTTTAGACGTCTCCCGCATTGCCGCCGCACACAGCAGGTTCTATAATGGCCGCGACCCCTGACCCCGCCCCACTTATGCCATCTGATAACGAATCGCTCACGCAGATAGAGTCCCAGGCGCGCAGCGAGCTGGACGCCGTCGATGACGACGACGCGCTGGAGCGCTGGCGGGTCTCGTACCTGGGGCGCCGCGGTCGCCTCACCCTCGTCCTGCGCGGTCTGACCAGCCTGCCACTCGAGGAGCGCAAGAGCGTCGGCGCCCAGGCCAACCGCCTCAAGCGGGAGCTGGAGGCCGAGCTCCAGGAGAAGAAGGCGCGCCTGGGTCAGTCGGCCACCGAGGCCCTCATCGCCGAGCGCATCGACGTCACCCTCCCCGGCCCCCCTCTCCGCGCAGGGCGCCTACACCCGACGACGCAGACCCTGCGCGACATGCTCGATTGTTTTGTCAGCATGGGCTTCCAGGTGGTGGAGGGCCCGGAGATCGAGTGGGATCATTACAACTTTGAGGCGCTGCGCATCCCAAAGGACCATCCCGCCCGCGACATGTGGGACACCCTCTGGATCGACGCCCAGGAGGAGAGCGACCGGCCCATGCTCCTTCGCACGCACACCTCTCCCATGCAGATAAGGATTATGGAGCAGGCGCAGCCCCCTATCCGCGTTGTCGTTCCCGGCAAATGTTACCGCTACGAGGCGACCGACCCGACCCACGAGTGGATGATGACCCAGGTCGAAGGGCTGGCCGTGGACGAGGGGATAAGCATGGCCGACCTCAAGGGCACCCTCGCCGACTTCGCCCACCGCATCTTCGGGCCCGACCGCAAGGTCAGGTTCCGCTGCGACTACTTCCCCTTTGTGGAGCCGGGGATGGAGCTACGGATCGACTGCTTCCTCTGCGGCGGAGAGGGTTGCCGAACCTGCTCGCGCAGCGGCTGGATAGAGATCCTGGGCGCGGGCATGGTCCATCCCGAGATACTGGAATCCGTAGGCTACGACAGCGAGCGGTACACAGGCTTCGCCTTCGGTATGGGTGTCGAGCGCATCGCTATGCTACGCCACGGTATCGATGACATCCGGCTCTTCTACTCCAACGACCTGCGCTTCCTGGATCAGTTCTGAGGAGGGACGATGCGGGTTCCCCTGAAATGGCTATCGGAGTACGTTGACCTTACCATCGGACCCAAGGAGCTGGCCGAGCGGTTGACGATGGCCGGGGTAGAGGTGGCAGAGGTGATAACGGCAGCCGGGGAGTGGGACGGCATCACAGTGGGTCATGTGGTGGACGTCTCTCCCCACCCCAACGCCGACCGGCTCGTGTTGGCCACCGTCGATCTCGGGGGCGAGCAACAGACCGTCGTGTGCGGGGCTCCCAACGTTGCCGCCGGGCAGAAGGTGCCGTTCGCCCGCACCGGCGCCCGCCTCATCGACGGTCGCACCGGCGAGCATACCGTTCTCCGGCCCGCAGTTATCCGTGGCGTGGAGTCCGCCGGCATGGTCTGCTCCGAGAAGGAGTTGGGTCTATCCGAATACCACGAGGGGATCATGGTTCTGGCTGACGATGCTCCGGTAGGCGTTCCCATCGCCTCCTTCCTTGGGGATCCCGTCTTCGACCTGGAACCGACGCCCAACCGTCCCGACCTCCTCTCGATCATCGGCGTGGCGCACGAGGTCGCCGCCCTCACCGCTGCTCCCGTCCGCGATCCCTCAAGTGAATACTCCGCGGCTCGCAAGCCCATAAAGGGCCGTGTGCAGGTGCAGATAGACGACCCGGACCTCTGTCCCCGCTATGTGGCCGCTCTCATCGACAACATATCTGTAGAAGAGTCGCCCGCCTGGATGCAGGAGCGCCTGATGGCTGCCGGACTGAGGCCTATCAACAACGTAGTCGACATAACCAACTATGTCATGCTGGAGCTGGGGCAGCCGCTGCACGCGTTCGACCTGACACGGGTGGGCGGCCGGAAGATCATAGTGCGCCGGGCGCACGCCGGGGAGACGCTAATCCTACTCGATGGTGCCGAGCAGAAACTGTCGGCCGACATGCTGGTCATCGCCGATGCGGAGGCGCCCGTCGCTTTGGCCGGCGTCATGGGCGGGCTCAACAGTGAGATCAACCTCAACACCACGACCGTCCTCCTGGAATCGGCGAACTTCCACGGGCCGAACATCCGGCGGACTGCCGGCGCCTTGAAGGCGCGGACGGACGCGTCCAATCGGTTTGAGAAGGGGCTGAGCCCCCACCTGCCTCCCATCGCCGCGCAGCGAGCCGTCAAGCTGATGGTCGAGATGTGCGGCGGAAAGGCCGCAGACGGCATTATTGACGTCTACCCGGGCAAAAGGAAGGACATCCGTGTCACCGTCACCCAGCGCCGTCTCCATGCCCTACTGGGCATGGAGCTGCCCGTGGCGCGGGTGCGCCAGGTGCTGTCATCTCTCGGCTTCTCCTGTCGCTGGGTGCCCCCGGACCGCTTCGTCGTGCGCGTCCCCTACTGGCGCACCGACGTGAGCATCGCCGACGACGTGGTGGAGGAGGTCGCCCGCATTATCGGCTACGACGAACTCCCTACCACGCGCCTCAGGGGCGCGCTCCCCCCTGCGCAGCCTCAGCCGCGCCGTGACCTTCGCACCCGCGTCGCCGACATACTCGCCGGAGCGGGAATGCAGGAGGTTATCACGTACTCTCTGACCAGCCTGGGGGCGCTGAGAAAAGTGGTGGCGCCGGAGGACCTCTCCGTCGATGCTCCTTTGCGCATCGCCAACCCCATGAGCCAGGAGCAGGAGTACGCCCGCACGTCCTTGCGGGCCTCACTGCTGCGCACTCTGGCCGATAACGTCAGGCGCCGCGACGAATTCACGGCCCTGTTCGAGACGGCTCGCGTCTACCTGCCGCGGCCGGGAGACCTCCCGGACGAGGTCGAGACCGTCGCCGCTGTCATCACGGGCCGGGCGCCCGGCCGCTGGGGTGAGCCAGAGGGCGAGCCGGCAGGCTTCTACGAGGCGAAGTCGTATCTAGACATGCTGTTGGGCCGCCTGGGCGTATCGGCGGAGTACGCCGAGACGGCGGACTACGCGTTGCTTCCCGGTCGCGCCGCCGCCGTCTCCGTCGACGACCGGCGCATCGGTCTCGCCGGCCAGGTGCACCCACGGGTGGCGTCCCAGTTCGACCTCGAAGCCCCCGTCGCCATGTTCGAGCTGGATCTGGACGCCCTGCTGCCCCACGTGGCCGGGCCGCGCCGCTACCAGCCCGCTGCGCCCTATCCAGCCGTCGAGGAGGACATCGCCGTCATCGTTAATCGGGACATGCCGGGAGCGCGGGTCCAGAGTATCATCCAGGCGGCGCCGCTGGTGCGTTCGGCCCGCCTGTTCGACGTTTACAGCGGCCCTCAGGTGCCGCCCGGAAAGAAATCGCTGGCCTTCTCCATCTCTTACCAGGCGGCGGACCACACCCTGACCGATGAAGAGGTGCGGAGGCAGCAAGAGCGTATCCTGACCCGCTTGCGAGGGGAAGTGGGGGCGGAACTCCGCGGCTGAGAGGGCGCTAGGCCGTCGTAGCTGAGGACAGCGGGGTTTAGTGTCTAGCAGGGATCAGGACGGCGTCAGTGCCTACCAAGCTTCCTTGGCGGTGTTGGAGGCCTATCCCGCCAGCGCTGTCCGGGCCGTCTCCGCCAGGGCGGTGAAGGCGCCCTCGTCGCGGACGGCCAGGTCCGCCAGCACCTTGCGGTCGATCTCCACCTGCGCCCGCTTGAGGCCGCTCATCAGGGTCGAGTAGCTGAGGCCGTTGAGGCGTGCCGCGGCGTTGATGCGCGCGATCCACAGCCGCCGGAAGTCGCCCTTGCGGTCGCGCCGGTGCTCATAGGCGTACTGTAGCGCGTGCATGACCGATTCGTTCGCCTGCTTGAACAGGCTGTGCCGCCCGGCGCGGTGGCCCTTGGCCTGCTTGAGGATCTTCTTGCGGCGGCGCCTGGTCTGGCTGCTGCCCCGTACTCGCGGCATCAGTGCTCTCCTACGTGTGGTAGGGCATCAGCTTGCGGATGCGCTTGGCGTGGTCTTTAGACACCGTGAGCTTGCCGCTGAACAACCGCAGCGTGCCGCCCCGCTTCTTGCGGCGGGAGTTGTTAATCTCGCACTTACGGCGCATGATCTTGCCCCGGCCGGTGACGTAGAACCGACGCTTGGCGCCCGAATGCGTCTTTATCTTGTACTTAGCCAACGTGCTCCTCCACCGGCGCGTCTTCCTTCTCTTTGCCCTTTTCCTTCTCCTTCGTCGGGGCGCCCTTCTTGACACTCGGCGTCAAGATCACGTTCAAGAACCGGCCCTCCATTGAGGGTGGCCTCTCCATCACTGCTACTTCCTTAAGGTTCTCCAGCGCCTGCTCCAATATCTGGCGGCCGATCTCCGGGTGCGACATCTCGCGGCCCCGGAACATCACCGCGACTTTGACCTTGTCCCCCTCCGCCAGCAAGCGCTCCACCAGCGATACCTTTCTCTCCATGTCGGCTCGGCCGATTCTCGGGCGCATCCGCACCTCATGGATCATGCCGCCCTTGTGGTGCTTGCGGGCGTCGCGGTCTTTCTTCGCCTGCTGGTACTTCCACTTGCCATAGTCCAGTATCCGGCAGACGGGAGGAGAGCCGTTCGGGTCGACCTCTACGAGGTCAAGGCCGCTCTCTCTGGCGATGTTCATGGCTTGCTGGGTGGAAACCACACCGTGGTTCTCCCCGCTCGCCCCGATAAGTCGAACCTCTGGGACCCTGATCCGGTTATTTATCCGAAGCAGTCGGACTATGCTCGTCCCCTCTCCAAGGTCTCTCCACGCCAGTTAGTCGAAAATATAGCACACCATGGCAATTCCATCAACGCTACTGGAGCGCCAGCAGCGACATCCCGGACTCAACTCGTTGGCCCGCCTGGACGTGGAGGTCACCCACGCTCCCGGCCCGCTGGGCGCGCAACTCGTTGTTCATCTTCATCGCCTCGATAATCATCAGCACGTCACCCTTTGCTACATCGTCCCCGACCTTGACGTACACCTCTACCACCACGCCGGTCATGGGTGATAGCACCACCCAGCCACCCGCCGGGCGCACCTCCAACGTCTGGTTGTCGGGCGCCGGTTGCGCCACCCTCCCCTCCCGCGTGCCCACGGCCACCGAATAGCGGTCCCAGCCGATGATTATGTCGTACCCCTCGGCGCGCTCCACTGCGAACAGCTCGTGCGGGTGATCGTCGATCAGCAGCGCGTACAGGGCCGATTGTCCCAACTGGTCCAGCCGGGCGTTGTGCCAGCGGTCGTCGATGCGCACACGCAGGCCGTCAGTCGCGTCCTCCACCTCCACCTCTTTGAGCTCGTAGCCCAGCCGGACTAGATATTTCTCCGCCATCCTCTTGCACCCACGTCTCGGCGGCCTGCATCGTGGCGCAACCGCCAGCCATTGAACCGCCGCTCACGGCTCAGCGCACGGCGCTGCCCTGATCCCTTACGGTGCGCTAGCACCGCCGCCGCCAGTAGCGCCACCTGTTCCTGGCCCAGCCCGTTCTCCTTGCGCGCTTCAAATCGTCTGTCCACAAAGGTGGTGTCCAGCTTGCCCTGGACAAAGTGCGCATCCTCCATCACTTGCAGGTGGAAGGGAATGTTGGTGCTGATTCCCACGATCTTGAACTCGCGCAGCGCCCGCTTCATCCGCTGGATCGTCTCCAGGCGCGTCCGGCCCCAGGTGCACAGCTTGGCGATCAGCGGGTCGTAGTAATGACTGATCTCCAGCCCGTCGTACAGGGCCGAGTCGACACGCACGCCGGGGCCGCCCGGCACCGATACGAAGCTGACCGTTCCCACGGACGGCAGGAAGTTGTTGAACGGGTCCTCGGCGGCGATGCGGCACTCCATAGCCCATCCCTGGACGGCCACCTCGCTGTAGGGCAGCTCCTCGCCTGCCGCCACCAGGATCTGATCGCCAACCAGGTCCACCCCGGTGACCATCTCCGTCACCGGATGCTCCACCTGCAGTCGGGTATTCATTTCCATGAAGTTCACCCGGCCCTCCTGGTCAACCAGGAACTCCAAGGTGCCTACGCTGGTGTATTTGATGGCATGCACCGCTCGCAGAGCCATCTCTTCAAGCTGACGCCGCAGCTTGCGGTCGACCGCCGTGGACGGCGCCTCCTCGATCATCTTCTGATGCCGTCGCTGAATGGAGCATTCGCGCTCGCCAAGAAATACGGCGTTTCCGCTCCCGTCTGCGATGACCTGCACCTCGATGTGGCGCACCGGCTCCAGGAACTTCTCCAGGTAGAGCGCCCCGTCCCCGAAGGCCGAGGCCGCCTCGTGGCTCGCCGCCTCCAGCGCCATCGGCAGCTCGTCGGCGCGGTACACGGTGCGCATACCGCGGCCGCCGCCGCCGGCCGTCGCCTTGATCATGATCGGGTAGCCGATGCCGGTGGCTGCACTGGCCGCCGTCCCCTCAGACGTAACCTCTTCGCTACCCGGCACCACAGGGATGCCCGCCTCCGCCATGAGCTTGCGGGCCTGAATCTTGTCTCCCATGGTGCGAAGAGAGTCCGGCGAGGGTCCTACCCAAGCGATCCCGGCGTCTAGGCAGGCCTGAGCGAACTTCGAGTTCTCCGCCAGAAAGCCGTAGCCGGGGTGAAGAGCGTCTGCGCCGGCCCTCCTGGCGACCTCAATGATCCGCTCCCCGTTGAGGTAGCTCTCCCGCGCCGCCGCCGGGCCGATGAGGTACGCCTCGTCGGCGTGGCGCACGTGTAGAGAGTTGCGGTCCGCCTCCGAGTAGACGGCAACGGCTTTGATGCCGATCTCACGGCAAGCCCTGACGATGCGGAGGGCGATCTCTCCGCGGTTGGCTATAAGAAGTTTCTTAAACAAGGCAGCGCAATTATCAGCCTTTTCTATAGTAATTACAAAGAATGCCTATCCACGTCCCTTGTATCACAGACCCGTCGCCCCCGGCAAGCGCTCCACTGTTAACAACAGAAGACAAAGGCTACCTCTTTTCCTCTCTTCCTCCACTTCCCCGTGCATCCGCTTTATGACCTCCGCCAGGGGCCGTGCGCCCAGGTCTTCGCCGCTGCGCAAGCGCACGGCTGCCGTCGCTGATTCCGCCTCCCTATCGCGGTCCATAACCTTGTAGCTGCAGACCTTTAGGTCTGCTCCTTAAGAGCAGATCCTGTCTACCGACAGGCAGGGCTGAAGCCCTGCAGCTACGGACTATAGTGCTTCTTCCTTACGTCGGTCATTGCTTGTTCGGGCTCGCGGTCCTTGCGGCTTACCGCCAGTTCCAGGGCTTCTCGTAGCTGGTCTACCGTCAACTGCCACTGGCCCCCACCCCGGGAGCGGGCCATCACTAACCCCTGACCGGCCTCTATGTCCCCCACGACAGCCATCACCGCCATCTTTTGGAGCTGGGCGTCGCGGATCTTGGCCTGCATGCGCTCCGCCCGCGCGTCCACCTCCACCCGCAGTCCGGCCTGCTGTAGCGCCTCGGCCACGGAGTTCGCGTACTCGATGTGGCGGTCCGCTATCGGTATCACCACCGCCTGCAGCGGCGCCAGCCACAGCGGGAACGCGCCCCCGTAGTGCTCGATCAGTACGCCGAAGAACCGCTCTATCGCTCCCAGCAGGGCGCGGTGCACCATGTACGGCCGGTGCTCCCGCCCGTCCTCGCCGATGTAGCTGATGTCGAACCGCTGAGGCAGGTTGAAGTCGAACTGAATCGTAGTGCACTGCCACTCCCGCCCCAGGGCGTCCAGCAGCTTGACGTCGATCTTCGGCCCGTAGAACACGGCGCCGCCCTCGTCCACGTCGTGGGGCAGGCCGCGGTCCTGGATCGCCTCCCTTAGAACGCTCGTGGCCATATCCCACTCTTCCAGTGTGCCTGCGTACTTGCCCTCCGCCGAGCGGGTGGACAGGTAAACGTGGAACCTCTCGAACCCGAAGGCGCGGAAAAAGAGCTGCATGAAGTCCACGCAGCGCTCTATCTCATCCTTCACCTGGTCCGGCCGGCAGAAGATGTGGGCGTCGTCCTGGGTGAAGCCGCGCACCCGCATCAGCCCGTGCAGCACGCCGGAGCGCTCGTACCTATAAACGGTGCCCAGCTCCGCCATGCGTATCGGCAGCTCGCGGTAGCTGCGCAGGCCGCTGCGGTACATCTGGATATGGAAGGGGCAGTTCATCGGCTTCACGTAGTAGTCTTGCCCGTCCACGTCCATGGGCGAAAACATGCTCTCAGAGTAGAAGTCCAGGTGGCCGCTCTTCTCCCAGAGCGTGGAGCGCCCTATGTGCGGCGAGTAAACCACCTCGTAGCCCGCCTTGTAGTGCTCCTGCCGCCAGAAGTCCTCGATGATGGTGCGCATGCGGCCGCCCTTGGGGTGCCAGTAGACCAGCCCCGGCCCGTACTCCTCGTGGAAGGAGAACAGGTC
>MGNZ01000058.1:0-1802 GCA_001795235.1 Chloroflexi bacterium RBG_16_64_32
GGTGCTACCCATCATCGAACGACATATCCCCATCATCGCTGACCAAGCTGTAGACCCGGAGTTCGGGACGGGAGCGCTCAAGATCACCCCTGGGCACGACATCGTCGACTTCGAGATCGGAGAGCGCCACGGCCTTAAGGCCATCGTGGCCGTGGGCCCGGACGGGACGATGAACGAGGAGTCGGGCCCCTATCAGGGCACGGACCGCTTCCAGTGCCGCGACGCCATCGTTGCGGACCTGGAGAGGCTGGGACTGCTGGAGAAGACGGAGGACTACCACCACGCCATCGGGCGTTGCGACCGCTGCGACACAATCGTGGAACCGATCGTCAGCGAGCAGTGGTTCGTGCGCATGGAGCCGCTGGCCGGGCCGGCGATCAAGGCGGTGGAGGACGGTCGTATCCAGATCATCCCCCGCCGCTTTGCGCGAGTGTACATGAACTGGATGGAGAACATCCGCGACTGGTGCATCTCACGACAGCTCTGGTGGGGCCACCGAATCCCCGTCTGGTACTGCGGTGACTGCGGCGAGGTCATCGTCGCTGTGGATGACCCCAGCGCCTGCGCCGAGTGCGGCTCCAGCCGTTTGGAGCAGGATCCGGACGTCCTGGACACCTGGTTCTCGTCCGCCTTGTGGCCGCACTCCACCCTCGGCTGGCCCGAGCAGACGGAGGACCTGCGCTACTACTACCCCACATCGGTCCTGGAGACGGGGTACGACATTCTCTTCTTCTGGGTATCACGAATGATCATGATGGGCCTCTACAACGCGAAGGACGTTCCCTTCCACGACGTGTTCCTGCACGGCCTCATCCGCGATAGCCAAGGCCGCAAGATGACCAAGAGCCTGGGGAACGTGGTGGACCCCATCGAGGCGATCGACAAGTACGGCTGCGACGCCCTTCGCTTCGTGCTGACCACCGGCGGCGCTCCCGGCAATGACTTCCGCCTGACCGACGACCGGATGGAGGGCGGCCGCAACTTCGCCAACAAGATTTGGAACGCCTCCCGCTTCGTGATCCAGAGCATCGGCGACGGCCGGGTGCCATTGCCGGAAGCGAGCGCCTCACGGACGGTGGAGCAGCGCAGCGGCTGGCCGCTTGAGGACCGCTGGATATACTCCCGCGCCCTGAGGGCGATGCGGGACAGCAACAAGCTCCTGGGAGACTTCCAGGTCGGCGAGTATGGCCGCCTGCTGTATGACTTCTTCTGGAGCGACTACTGCGACTGGTACCTGGAGATGGCCAAGGTTCGCCTCAAGGCAGGCGACGGCTCGCCGCTGCCCGTCCTGGTCGCCGTCCTGCAAGCCAGCCTGCGCCTGCTGCATCCGGTCATGCCCTTCGTCACGGAGGCCGTGTGGCAGCACCTGAGGGAGAGCATTGAAGAGCCGGAGGCGGACTCGCTGATGGTGTGCTCCTTTCCCGAGGGAGATTCGGACCCGGACCCGGAAGCGGAGGAGCGGATGGCGGTGGTGATGGACGTGGTGCGGGCGGTCCGCAACATTCGCGCCGACAGGCACGTCGACCCCGCGCGCTACGTCGAGGCATATATCGCGGCCGATGGCGCGGCGCCGGACCTGGAGGCGGCCAGGCCGATCCTGGAGTCGCTGGCTCGGGTGCGGCCGCTGCACCTGGTGCGGGACGCGCGGGAGACGCCAAAGAGTGGGGTGGCGTCGACAGTTCTGGCTGAGGCACAGGTCGTGCTGCCCCTGGCCGGGCTCATCGATGTGGATGCCGAGCGGGAGCGCCTCTCCAAGCAGATGGCGGAGGCGGAGGCGGAGGTGAGCCGCCTGGAGGGGAAGC
>MGNZ01000058.1:1820-1931 GCA_001795235.1 Chloroflexi bacterium RBG_16_64_32
CTCCGCTCAGGATAAACTCCGCGAAGAATCTGGCGCTCCGCTCAGGATAAACTCCGCGAAGAATCTGGCGCTCCGCTCAGGATGAACTCCGCGAAGAACCTACGCCCGCTC
>MGNZ01000058.1:1950-3883 GCA_001795235.1 Chloroflexi bacterium RBG_16_64_32
ATCTGGCGCCCCGCTCAGGATAGACTCCGCGAAGAATCTCGATAGATGGCACGCGCCTTACGGTGAGGCGAGATTCCCTTCGGCTTCGCTCCCGCCAGGGTCGCCCGGCGGGGCCGGGCTGGGCGGGTCTGGCGACAGGGCAGGCTTCGTCGCTGACGCTTCTCAGAATGACGAGCGGGGAGACGGCGTCACGCATTTAGGAACCAAGCGCTTCTTTTATTGACACTAATAGAACCTCATGCTAGCATCCTTTGTGGCGAATGGAACAAATGCCTGATTACCGTCCCGATCGGGGTCCCTGCGCGTGATCCAGGACCTCTTCGCTGACTATGTAGCTGTCCTCATCGCCGCCATCCTTGGCTTTGGCATGGTGGCCATGGCCCTGATGGCCAACCGCATCCTCGCCCCCCGTGGAGCCACCCGCGCTAAGAGCCTGACCTACGAGTGCGGCATGCTCCCAATCGGCCGTAGCCGCACCCAGGTGCACTTCCGCTACTACCTTTTCGCCATTCTGTTTCTGATCTTCGATATCGAGGCCGTGTTTCTGTTCCCGTGGGCTGTGACTTTCCTGGACATAGGGGAGGCCGCCTTCTACGAGATGCTTGTGTTTATCCTGATTCTGGGATTCGGTCTTCTATATGCCTGGAAAAAGGGTGTGCTGCGCTGGACGTAGGTGGCCAGATGCCGGAGAAGACGCTCATCGAGGTTCGCGAGATACGGGACGACCCCCAGCAGGCGATCAGCGATGCGGTCTCTGCCGATATCCGGCACGAGATCAAGAGGCTGACGCCGGTGGAGTACCGGCCGGGCCAGGGGAAGGCGCCGTATCGTCAGCTTCTGCCCGGCATCCTCCAACTGCCGGCGGACTGGATTATCGCCTGGGGGCGAAAGTCGTCCCTCTGGCCCCTGACGTTCGGCCTGGCCTGTTGCGCCATCGAGATGATCTCCAGCTTCATGGCCAGGCACGATTTGGACCGCTTCGGCATCGTGCCCTGGCCCTCGCCCAGGCAGTCCGATGTGATGATTATCTCCGGGACGGTGACCAAGAAGATGGCGCCGGCCATCAAGCTGCTGTACGAGCAAATGCCCTACCCCAAGTGGGTCATCTCCATGGGCGCCTGCGCCACCAACGGCGGGCCATATACCCGCTACGACCGCGTGCTCCAGGGGGTGGACAAGATCATCCCCGTGGACGTGTACGTGCCCGGCTGCCCGCCGCGGCCGGAGGCGCTGATAGACGCGTTCATGGCCCTTCAGAAGAAGATCATGGAAGAGCGGGGCAAGATCGGGCGACAGGTGTGACCCAGGAGCGCACCGAGGACCCATCGGCGGCCGAGCCTCCACCCGGCCCGGTGGCCGATCTTTTTCGGGAAGCCCTGCCGGGCGTGCAGGTCAGGGCGGAGCAGTGCGCCATGGATGTGGCCATCACCGTTGCCCGGGAGGACTTGCGTCTGGTTATGCAGACCGCCAAGGAGGATGAACGTCTGGCGTTCGACTTCTTGCGCAGCCTATCGGGCGTGGACCACCTGGACGAGCTAGAGGTGGTCTACCACCTCTACTCGTACAAGCTCGGCCACGCGGCCGCTGTGAAGGTTCGCTGCCCGCCCGGCGATGCTCACGTGCCGACGGTCAGCCACCTCTGGGAGACCGCCAACTGGCACGAGCGCGAAGCAGCCGAGATGTTCGGCTTCGTCTTCGACGGCCATCCGGACCCGCGGCCGCTGCTGACGGAGGAGGGGCTTGGGTACTACATGCTGCGTAAGACCCATCCTCTCGCTGAGATTGAGGCCTGGCAGGAGGACAACCTGAAGGCCGCCGAGGAGGCCGCTGCCCAGGCGGCGGCGGAATCGGGTGCACGGGTGGACGAAAAGGCGCGCAAGATAGAGATGGCCGAGAAGAAGGCGGTAATTATCAAGAAAGCGCGGGAGGAGGC
>MGNZ01000058.1:3999-15072 GCA_001795235.1 Chloroflexi bacterium RBG_16_64_32
CCGATGACCGCGCCGCCAAGATAGCGCTGGCCCAGAAGAAGGCGGCTGTCATCAAGAAGACCCGCGAGGAGGCCCGCGGGCGCGGCGCTTCCCCGGAGGAGGAACGTCAGGCGGTGGCGGAAGCCCTCAAAGCGCTGGCCGCCGAGGAGACGGGTGGGGAGTAGCACGTGTCCGCCGTTAGTGTGACCACGACCGGCTCCGCCTCAGAGCGTGGGGCGTTGCGAGCCGGTGAAGAGAACGCCCCAGCCTCGTACGCCGAAGTCGGATCCGCCTCTGGCGGAAGGCTAAGGTAGAGATTCCAGGATGGCGACTGAGTACCGCGTTCCCCACGAAAAAGAGCTCGAGACGATTGATGTCAACGTCAACGTGGGGCCACAACACCCCGCTACCCACGGCGTATTCCGCATGGTGCTCACCGTCGACGGCGAGCGCGTGGTCGATCTCGACCCGGTCATCGGCTACATGCACCGGGGCGCCGAAAAGCTGTCCGAGAACTGTGACTACCGCCAGGCCATCGGCTACCAGGACCGCACCGAATACCTGGGCCAGTTCAACGCCGAGCTCTGCTACGTGCTGGCCGTGGAGAAGCTGGCGGGCTTTCAGGTGCCGGAGCGGGCGGAGTACATCCGCGTAATCCTGACAGAGCTGAACCGCATCGCCAGCCACCATATGTTCATGGGCGCCTTCGGCACGGACGTCGGCCTGTTCGGCACCTCCTTCATGTACAGCTTCCGCGATCGGGAGGTGATCCAGGACCTGTTCGAGGAGATCACCGGCGAGCGGTTGATGTACGCCTACTTCCGTCCCGGCGGCGTGGCCTGGGACGTGCCGGACGATTTCCGCGAGCGCTGTCGCGAGGTGGTGGACGTTGTAGGCCGGGGCCTTGAAGACATCGACGGCCTGATGACCGAGAACGAGGTGATCGTGGCCCGATGCCGCGGCGTGAGCCCGCTGTCACCCGAAGACGCCATCAACTGGGGCATCACCGGGCCCATGCTTCGGGCCACCGGCCTCAAGCACGACCTCCGCCGCGCTGAGCCATACTGCATCTACGACCGCTTCGACTTCGATATCCCGACCGGTACACAGGGCGACGTCTACGACCGGTACCTTGTCCGACTGGAAGAGATGCGCCAGTCGCTCCGCATCGTGGAGCAGGCGCTTGATCAGATGCCGGAGGGGCCCATCATGGCCGAGGGGTTGAAGCGGACGTTGCGACTCCCCGAGGGTGAGGTGTACATGCGCAACGAGACGCCCCGCGGCGAGTACGGCATCTATCTCGTCTCCAAGGGCGGCGACAAGCCCTACCGGCTGAAGGTCCGCTCCCCGGCCTTTTGTAGCCTCTCGGCGCTGAAGGCCATGAGCGTTGGCAGCTACGTTGCCGACACGATTATCAACTTGGGCTCCTTCGATATCGTCCTCTGCGAGGTGGACCGTTGATCGCCGAGGTCTGTCATTCTGAGGGCGGCGGAGAATCGACGCCCGCTCAGGCAGACGCCCGTAGGGATAGACTCCGCGAACAATCTTTCATCTCGAGGAGATGGAGTTCCCATCATGACAGACCCTTCGCTACGCTCAGGGTGACAGGAAAGCGGAGGTGGACCGTTGATCGCTGACAACCCCTGGCTGGACGGCCTCGTGCGCATGGGGATAGTTGCGGTTGCCGTACCGCTGGCCGTGATTATCCTGACTTATGTGGAACGCAAGGTTATAGGGCGGCTGCAGATGCGGCTGGGCCCGATGCGGGTGGGCCCATACGGCACCCTCCAGGCGGTGGCGGATACCATCAAGCTGCTGACGAAGGAAGACCTGCGCCCCCAGACCGCCGACCGCTGGACGTTTGAGCTGGCGCCCTTCGTGGTGGTCGTGCCGGTGTTCCTGGCCCTCGTGACGCTGCCGTTCACGGCGGAGGGGATGGTGCGCGACCTGGGGTTGGGGCTGTTCTACATCGTCGCCGTGTCAGGGGTGTCCATCGTCGGGTTCGTGATGGCGGGTTGGGGCTCGGACAACAAGTACGCGCTCCTGGGCGGGGCGCGCGCCGCCGCTCAGCTCATAAGCTACGAGATCCCGCTGGTGATGGCGGTGCTGGCGGTGGCTATGGTAGGCCAGAGCCTGAACCTGGTGGAGCTGGTGGACGCCCAAGGGCGGGTGCCCTTCATCGTCTGGCAGCCCCTGGCGTTCGTCATCTTCCTCGTGGCGGGCGTCGCCGAGCTGTACCGCCAGCCTTTCGACATCCCGGTGGCGGACTCCGAGGTAGTGGGCGGACCGCTCGTGGAGTACTCCGGCATCCGCTGGTCGATGTTCCAGATGGCGGAGTTCGTGAACCTGGTCGTCATTTCCGTGCTGGGCGCACTGATCTTTCTTGGTGGCTGGAATTGGCCCCTGGGCAGAGAGGTTGGGCTGGGCCTGCAGTTGCCCCTCATCTTTGTCAAGGCATCGGCTTTCATCATCCTCTTCATGTGGGTCCGCGGGTCGCTTCCGCGCCTGCGCATCGACCAGATGATGGCGTTTTGCTGGCAGGTGCTGTTGCCCTTCGCCTTCCTGCAGATAATAATCAACGGCTGGGTGCTGGTGTACGACTGGCCGGACTGGGTGCTGGGCGCCCTGTCCGGGGCGGCAACCCTGGCTGCCGGTTACCTCACCTATCGAGCGGCGCATCAGATGGGCGAGCCGGTACCGCCGCGATTGCGGAGAGCTGGGAGCGTGTTGTAGATGCTGGGAGTGCTGAGAGCGATAAAAACGACGGTGACGGCGGCCCTGCGCAAGCCGGTCACCGTCCAGTATCCGACGGCGAAGAAGGAGCTTCCCCACCGCTCGCGCGGGTTGCCTGTCCTGCTATGGGACTTCGAAGCTGACGAGCCGTTTTGCACGGGCTGCCAGGTGTGCGCCCGCTACTGTCCGGTGGACTGCATGACGGTGACGATGAAGGACAACCCCAAGTTCGCGGAGGGGAAGAGCAAGCGCAAGAAGATCGTGGACAGGTTTTATATCGACTACGCCCGCTGCATGCGCTGCGACATCTGCGTTGAGGTCTGCAACTTTGACGCCATCGTCATGAACAACACCTGGGACGGGGTGGAGCTCTCGCGATACGACCGCCAGGACCTGGTGATGGATATGGACCAACTGCTCAGACAGTCCAAGTCCGGGGAGCTGAAGGACCCGTTCCAGGAGCCGATGGGAATCGCCCACTCCGGATGGGCGCCCAAGCGTGAGGCCGACGAGGAGAAGCCGGAGTAACGCCTAGGTAAGGCGGTGAGGAGCAGAAGCTGAGTTGACGTTGAGGCGGTCATAACCCCATGAGCTACGAAGAGGTCATCTTCTACTTCGTGGCCGCCTTGACCGTCCTCGGCGCTCTGGGGGTTGTCCTCGCCCGCAACGCCGTCCATTCCGCGCTGTTCCTGATCCTCGCCCTGCTGGCGGTGGCCGGCGTCTTTATCCTGCTCTCCGCCGAGTTCCTGGCCATCGTCCAGGTCCTTATATACGGCGGCGCCGTCACCATCCTCATTCTGTTCGTCATGATGCTAACGCGGGTGCGGGATACGCCGTCCGCTGCAGGCGAACTGGACGGGCCGCAGCGACCCTTCGCCGCCCTGGCCGCCGGCGCCTTCCTCGCCATCTCCGTCCTGGCTGCCCTCGCCACCGATTGGGAAGCCCTGGGCGCCACCGAGGAGATCAATCCAGTGCCGTTCGAGGAGCTGGGTGAGGCGCTGTTCCGCAACTGGGCGGCGCCGTTCGAGGTGGCGTCGCTGGTGCTGCTGGTGGCCCTCATCGGGGCGATCGTTTTGGCCCGGCACGAGGAGGGCGAATGATCCCCATCCAGCACTTCCTGGTGCTGAGCAGCATCCTCTTCTCCCTGGGGATATACGGTGTCCTGGCGCGGCGCAGCGCCGTCCTCATCCTCATGTCCGTGGAGCTGATGCTGCAAGCGGTGAGTGTAAACTTCATCGCCTTCGCCGTGTACCTTTCGCCGGAGCAGTTCACGGGCCTCATCTTCGCCATCTTCGTGATCACCATCGCCGCCGCTGAGGTGGGCCTGGCCCTGGCGATCATCCTGCGCATCTACCGCAACAAGGCCACGGCCAACGTGGACGAGGTGGACATGCTCAAATGGTAGGCATGGAGGAGGCCTGGCTCATACCGGCCATCCCGGCCGCGGCGTTCGCCGTCCTCCTTCTCGTCGGAAAGTACCTTCCCCGCCGCGGCGACTGGCTGGCGATAGGCGCCGTTGCCGCGTCCTTCGTCCTCTTCTTCCCGGTCCTCATCGACCTTCTGGACGAAGTGGATCAGCCCGGCTTCGCCGGCGTCTCGTCCGGCATCGACTGGGTTAAGTTCAGCCTGCCCACCGGACCCGACTTCCAGTTGCGGCTGGGCTTCCACGTCGATCAGCTCGCGATAGTCATGCTGGTGGTGGTGAGCTTCGTCGCCCTCATGGTGCAGGTGTACTCCACCGGCTACATGAAGGGCGACCCCCGCTACGGCTGGTACTTCGCGGCCATGTCGCTGTTCGTAGCCTCGATGCTGACCCTGGTGCTCGCCGATAACTTCCTGTTGCTGTACGCGGCCTGGGAGGGCGTGGGCTTCTGCTCATATCTGCTAATCGGCTTCTGGCACGAGAGGCGCTCCGCCGCCGAGGCGGCCAAGAAGGCGTTCGTCACCACCCGCATCGGCGATGTGGGGTTGCTAATCGGCATCATCCTGCTCTGGCGGGAGGCCGGCACCTTCGACATATCCGAAATCTTCGAGTTCGCCGAGAACGGCGGCTACAGCGCCGAGTACCTGACCACGGCAGTGCTGTTCCTGTTCGCCGGCGCGGTGGGGAAGTCGGCTCAGTTCCCCCTCCACGTCTGGCTCCCCGACGCCATGGAGGGTCCCACGCCGGTCTCCGCTCTCATCCACGCCGCCACCATGGTCGTGGCCGGCGTGTACCTGGTGGCGCGGATGTTGCCCCTGTTCGAACTGGCCGACCCGGTGGCGCTAAACGTCGTTACCGCCCTCGGCCTCACGACCGTGATGATCTCCGCCACGATGGGCCTGGTGGCCACCGACATCAAGCAGGTTATCGCCTACTCCACGATCAACAGCCTGGGGCTGATGATGGTGGCGCTGGGCTCCGGCTCCGTCACCGCCGCGATGCTCTACCTTTTCGCCCACGGATTCTTCAAGGCGCTCCTCTTCCTCTCCGCCGGGTCGGTGATACACGCCACCGAGCGGCAAGAGGTGAGCCAACTGGGCGGCCTAGCGAAGCGGATGCCGGTGACGGCGGCGGTGTTCGCCCTGGGTGCGCTGTCCATGGCCGGGATCGTGCCGCTGTCCGGCTTCTGGGCCAAGGACGAGATCCTGAACGTGGCCGGCGACCACCAGAACTTCGTCGTGTACGGCTTCATGATGCTCAGCGTGTTCATCACAGCCCTGTACATGGTCCGGGTGGTGATCCTGACGTTCCTGGGGGAGCCGCGGGACCGCGGGGCGCAGGAGCACGCTCACGACGCGGAACCGGCGATGACCGTGCCCCTGCTCCTTCTGGCTGCGCTGACGGTGGTGGCGGGGTTCGTCACCTTCGATGGGGTGGGAGAGGCGCTGGGCTTCCCCGGCGGCTTTGGCGAGTTCGTGTTCTCCGAGGAGCCGGAGGCGTTCCACTTCCCCTTGGACGTGGCGGTCCTGTCGACCGTGGCGGCGTTGGCCGGCCTAGCCACCGCCTTCTACTTCTGGTCGGGCGAGGCCGAGCCGGCGCGGCGGGCCGCGGAGACGTTCCGCCCGGCCTACGAGACGCTCAAGCGAAAGTACTTCGTGGACGAGGTCTACCAGTGGGCGATCGACCGGGTTGTGCTGGTCACCGGCGGAGTGGTGGCCTGGTTCGACCGCAACGTGGTGAACGACACGGGGGTGGACGGCACGGCCGGTCTGGGTGTGTTCACGGGGTTCGGCATGAAGTTCCTGGAGACGGGGAAGCTGCCGAACTACGCCCTGGCGATCGTCACCGGCGTAATCGTCCTGGCGATAGTGTTCATGGTGGTGCGAGTGTGACGAAAAGGAAGAAGGATGGTGGAAGAGGGAAGCGGGTTGGAGGCTTGCTTCCTCCTTCCCTCTACCCCCTTCCAGGCGGGGCCGAAAGGTAAAGGGCCATGGACTGGGTGCTGTTCGCGCTGATCGCCATCCCGGCGGCCACCGTGCCCGTGTTCATGCTCATCCCCTCGCGCTACCCGCAACTCGTGCGCAACGTGGCGGCGGGTTCCGGGTTCGCGATGTTCGTGTTATCGGTGCTGGTGTTCGTCAGGTACGAGTTTACGGGCGGCAGCGGCCTGCGCTTCGACCTGCAGCTCGACTGGCTGGAGAACGTGGCGTTCCTGAAAGAGAACGGGATAACCTACCACCTTGCGGTGGACGGCATCTCCGCGCCGCTGGTGCTGCTGACCGGCATCGTCATCTTCGCCGGGGTGTTCATATCCTGGAACATCGAGCATCGTAACAAGGACTACTTCGTGCTTCTCTTCCTGCTGGTCAGCGGCGTGTTCGGGGTATTCCTCTCGCTGGACCTGTTCTTCCTGTTCTTCTTCTACGAGCTTGCGGTGCTGCCGATGTACCTGCTCATTGCGGTGTGGGGCGCCAGCAGCAACTTCGGCACCTTCACCCGCACCAAGGAGTACGGCGCGATGAAGCTCGTGCTGTACCTTGTGGGGGGCAGCGTGCTGATCTTCATCGGCATATTCGCCACGTTCGTGGAGGCGGGCCAGGGAACGTTTGACCTCCCTGTTCTGGGCTCCGTCACTTACGACGAGACGTTCCAGAAGACGTTCTTCCCGTTCTTCGCGCTCGGTTTCGGGGTACTGGCCGGCCTCTGGCCGTTCCACACCTGGTCGCCGGACGGCCATGTGGCGGCGCCCACCGCCGTGTCCATGCTGCACGCCGGGGTCCTGATGAAGCTGGGCGCCTTCGGCATCCTGCGGGTGGCGATAACGCTGTTCCCGGAGGGGGCTGAGTTCTGGGCGCCGGTGCTTATGACGCTGGGCGTCACGGGCGCGCTGTACGGCGCCGTCTCGGCTCTGGCCCAGCGCGATCTGAAGTACATGGTGGGCTACTCCAGCGTCAGCCACATGGGCTTTGTCCTGATGGGCCTGGCCACCCTCACCACGATCGGCGTCAACGGCGCGGTCCTGCAGATGTTCGCTCACGGGGTGATGACCGCCCTCATGTTCGCCATGGTGGGGGCGATCTACGACCAGGCCCACGTGCGGGA
This sequence comes from Chloroflexi bacterium RBG_16_64_32, assembly GCA_001795235.1. Lineage (GTDB taxonomy): Bacteria > Chloroflexota > Dehalococcoidia > SM23-28-2 > RBG-16-64-32 > RBG-16-64-32. The sequence continues at coordinate 11,237 of MGNZ01000058.1, forward strand.
CATGACGGTGTTCGGGGGGCTGGCCCAGAAGACGCCGCGCCTGGCCGGGTTCTTCGCCATCGCCGGGCTGTCGTCGTTGGGTCTGCCGGGTCTGGCCGGCTTCGTAGCCGAATTCCACATCTTTGTCGGCACGTTCAACACCTACCCCTGGGCCGGGGCGCTGGGCATCCTCGCCGCCGCCATAACCGCCACTTACATCTTGCGCATGCTGGCGATGGCGTTCTTCGGCCCCTTCAACGAACGTTGGGCCCAGCTGAAGGAGATGCGCCTGGGCGAGCAGTTTGGCGGCGCGCTTCTCATCTTCTTCATCGCCTTCATGGGCATCTGGCCGGCGCCGTTCATCGACCGCATAGCCGATAGCGTGCGGGCCATACCGGGGTTGAGCTAGTGGATCTGAACCTCGAGTGGTCGCTGCTGGCCCCCGAGTACGTCCTGGCCGGCTGGGCGGGGATGGTAGTGCTGCTGGACCTGTTCTGGGGGAAGTTACGCAAGGAGCAGCTCGCGTACGTAGCGGCGGCGGGCGCACTGGCCTCGGCCCTGACCGCACTCATCTGGGTCAACGACGACACGAACTTCGCCAACCTCATCGACATCAACAACTACACGACGCTGTTCCGCGTCGTCTTCGGCCTCATCGGCGCCTTCATCTGCATCGCCTCCGCCCGCTTCGTCAAGGACCGTCTGCTGCACGCCGGCGAGTACTACGGCCTGATCCTGCTCAGCGTCCTGGGCGCCAACATGATGGCCGCCGCCAGCGAGCTGCTGACGGCCTACATCTCGTTGGAGCTGCTGAGCTTCAGCCTCTACGTCCTCACCTCCTACGCCAAGTTCGACCTGCGCTCCAACGAGGGCGGTCTGAAGTACATGCTCCTGGGCGCCTTCTCCTCGGCGATATTCCTCTACGGCATCGGCATGATCTACGGCGTCACGGGGTCGACGCGGTTCACGGAGATCGCGGCGGCGCTGTCCGGGGACACCGCTGACTACGATCTGGCGCTGTTCCTGGGGCTGGTGCTGATCATCGCCGGTCTGGGGTTCAAGGTGGCGGCGGTTCCGTTCCACATGTGGACCCCAGACGCCTACGAGGGGGCGCCCCTGCCCATCACCGCCCTCATCGCAGGCATAGGGAAGGCAGCGGGGTTCGCCCTGTTCCTGAAGCTGTTCGCCCAGGCGTTCCTCCCTCTGGTGGACGACTGGCGCGTGTTCATCGCTGTCCTCGCGGCGCTGACGATGGCGCTGGGCAACCTGGTGGCGATCCAGCAGCACAACATCAAGCGGCTGCTCGCCTACTCCAGCATCGGCCAGGTGGGGTTCATGATGATGGGGATCGCCGCTCTCACGCCGGAAAACGCCGACGCCGCCAGCGCCCTGGTCCTGCACCTAGTGGGCTACGTGATCACAAACATGGCTGCGTTCGTGGCCGTGATCATCTGGTACAACTGGACGGGCAAGGAAGAGATATCGGACTTCGCGGGGGCGGCGGAGCGTGCCCCCTACCTGGCGCTTACCCTGAGCATAGCGCTGTTCTCGCTGGCGGGGATGCCCCTGTTCGCCGGCTTCGCCACCAAGTTCATCCTGTTCCAGGCGGCGGCGGAGCAAGATCTCCTGTGGCTATCGTCGCTGGCGGTGTTCTTCAGCTTCATCTCCCTGTACTACTACCTGATTGTGATCAAGCAGATGTACCTGGGCGAGCCGCCTAGCCCGGCTGGGGAGGAGCCGGCGCGTTTCCCGACGCCCTGGCTGGAGTACGGGGCGCTGACGCTGCTGGTGGCGGGCGTGTTCGTGGTGGGGCTGTACCCGCAGCCGGTGTTCGACGTCGTCGAGCAGGGCACGGTGGCGATGATGGCCGCTTCCGACACGGCGGCGGGCACGGTGGGGGCGCCGCCGTAGCGCTGCCGCCGGCAAGCAGGTGCGGGTGGAGTATATTACTGGGCGGTGATATAATTGACCCGCATCGATATGGATAAGCCGCCGCTCGTGCCCCGGCCGTTCACCGCTTCGGTGAGACCGCCCGCCACGGATGACCTGGCGCCGCTCCTCAGGGCACTGGCGGACGAGACTCGCCTGAAGATTTTCGCCCTTCTGACCAAAGAGGAGCTGTGCGTCTGCGAGATCGAGGACGTCCTTGGCCTGCCGCAGAGCCTGGTCTCCAACCACCTGGCCGTCCTACGCCGGGCGGGCCTCGTGCGGTGGCGGCGCGATGCAGAGGACAGCCGCTGGATATTCTACCGGGCTGACCCGGCCGCCGCCGCTGCCCTGCGGCAGCGGTGCGTGGGCCTGCTCACGACGCGCGCTCCTTCCGGCGGCGGTCGGAGGGCAGAGGAAGTGTGCCGTGCGCGACGGTAGGGCTTTTCTTTTGGGGAGACATATCAACGAGTACTGATATAGCCGCCCTTAGCGAACAATGACAGCAGAACCTATTGGCCGGCCGCGAACGGGACGCATCGTTGGCCAGCTCGGCATTCTGGACCGTTTCCTCCCGCTGTGGATCTTCGCGGCCATGGCTGTGGGCGTCAGCTTAGGGCGCATCTGGCCTGGCATCGCAGATGCTATCGACGCCCTGCGCATCGACACCGTCTCGCTGCCCATCGCCATCGGCCTGCTCTGGATGATGTACCCGGTGCTCACCAATGTCCAATATGAGCAGCTCTCCAAGGTCGCTACGGCCTGGAAGATGTTTAGCGTATCACTGGCGCTCAACTGGCTCATCGGACCGGTGATCATGTTCCTCCTGGCCTGGATCTTCTTGCCAGACATGCCAGAGTACCGAGAGGGTCTGATCATCGTGGGGCTGGCGCGTTGCATAGCGATGGTGCTCATCTGGAACATGCTGGCCCGCGGCGACAACGACTACTGCGCCGTCCTGGTGGCCCTGAACTCCGTCTTCCAGATACTATTCTATTCGCTGTACGCCTACTTCTTCATCAGCGTTGCGTCCGACTGGATACCCTGGGGCAGCGGAGGTGTCGAGTCCGTTCACGTCTCCATGTGGCAGGTGGCGCGCACTGTGTTTATCTTCCTGGGTGTGCCCTTGGTGGCCGGCATCATCACCCGCTTCGCCGTGATCCGGATGAGGGGGCGCGACTGGTTCGAGACGAGGTTCATTCCGAAGCTCAGCCCCACAGCCATAGTTGGCCTGCTCTTCACTATCGTCGTCATGTTCTCCCTAAAGGGCGAATACATCTTGGACCTGCCCCTTGACGTGCTGCGGATCGCTGCGCCTCTTCTAGTCTACTTCCTGATCATGTTCGCCGTAGCCTACAGCCTGTCATGGAGGGCCGGATTCCGCTACGCGGATACCGCTACGCTATCCTTCACCGCCGCCAGCAACAACTTCGAGCTGGCCATCGCTGTCAGCATCGGCGTCTTCGGGCTGGAGTCCGGCCAGGCCTTCGCGGCGGTCGTCGGCCCTCTCGTCGAGGTGCCGGTGCTCGTCAGTCTGGTCTACGTGTCGTTGTGGGCCAGCCGGTTCTTCTTCGGCCCCGACGGCCGCGTGAAGCGGAAGGTGCTGGCTATGGGTTAGGAAGGGATCCGGAGGCGTGGTGCGCGGACCGCCATTGCCCCACATCTTTGGCGTCGTCTCGGCCCGTTGCCGGTGACCCCGGCGGCGGCAGGCGGACCACTTGATGTCCTGCGCTTGACACGCGCCCGCCCGGCGTCATAATCAAGCCTGAACGCCGATGCGTACAGTCAAAGCCCTTTTCGCTCTCGTGCTCGCCGTCTGGGCGCTGGCGACGGTGTACGTCTTCTACTGGTTCCGCGAGCGCTACGGTCGCGGCGGCCCCATTCCGGCGTCGCAGGCGGGCGTCCTGCTGCACCCGCTGCGGCCCTGGATA
>MGNZ01000059.1 GCA_001795235.1 Chloroflexi bacterium RBG_16_64_32
GGTGGGCCTCGCGGTCTTCAAAACCGTTGTCCCGATGTGATCCATCGGGAGGTGGGTTCGACTCCCATGCACTCCCGCCAGATACGAAACGTATCTAGCGAGGGCACTGGCTTCAGAGCCTCCAGCCGTCGCTTATTGATGAGGGCCATAAATAATTGGTCACAAATTGGTCACATGGAATTTTTCACAAACCGCGCTCACCCGGCTGCAGGGCCAGCACCGCACGAGCGTGCTCCCAAACGCGCTGCACCACCTGCTCCGGGTCGGTAATGTGCCGGAAGCCGCGCTCTGGGTCGACATATGCCTCTACCGCCTTTGGCGGCAGTGGACTTCGACGCCGGAAGAAATCCCGGTCCATCGCCAGAGTCGCCTCACTGGCCTCGGTGTAGAACTGGATGACCGCCCGGGCCATTCTGGCGCCTGCCACTCGCACGCAACCGAAGCGCGGCGGCGAACATTTCGCAGGGTCAGATGCAAGGGGGCATTCGACGACTGCCTGCCGCCAGGGCGAGAGCAAGGCCAACGTGGCGTCTTCGAAACCCTGTATCTCCGAGTCTGTCAGGTAGCTGGTGCAAGGGTTGCCGTAGTAGATGAACCACTTGTCTTTCATGGCCTTCCTACCTTTTTTATGGATCGATGCGTACCTCCACCCTCGATTCCATCAGGACCCATTGCGGGGGGTGCCCTGGGACCTGCCAGCGACCCCCAGAGGACTGCTGATCTCAACGACGCCGGCCTGCAGAGCCAGACCAGGCCGACGGGGAATCGCGGGCGGTGTGAATGTCCTCTCTAGCAGTTCCACCAGGTCAACAACCTCCAGAGGCTTCTCCGGGTCCAATGCCCTTGTCGCATCCTCGAACATCTGCAGACAGAACGGACAGGCTGTCACGATCAGGTCTGCCCCGGTCGCGACGGCGTCTTTGAGACGTAGTTCGTTCACTCTCTGGTCGGGGTCTTCATCCATCCACATCCGGCCCCCACCCGCGCCGCAGCAGAGGCTCCCAGAACGGCAGCGGCCCATTTCCACCACTTCGACACCGGGGACGGCGGCGAGGATCTCCCTCGGAGCCTCGTAGATGCCGTGGTATCGCCCGAGGTAGCATGGGTCCTGGTAGGCCACCCTCTTGCTGAGTTCCTCAGTGAGCTTCAGCCGACCTTCACGGATCAACTGAAGGAGGAACTCCGTATGGTGCACCACTTCGAACTCACCCCCGAACTGAGGGTAATCGTACTTGAGTGTGTGGTAGCAGTGCGGGCAGGCGGTCACGATCTTCTTCACCTGGTAGCGCTGCAGCGTCTCGATGTTCTGCTTCGCCTGGCACTGGAACAGGTACTCGTCACCGATTCGGCGTGCGAAGTGGCCGCAGCAGGATTCCTCGTGGCCCAGCAAGCCGATATCCACCCCCGCCGCACCCAGGATCTTCATCATCGAGATCGGTATGTTCATGCCCCGCTCCTGGACGGCTGCTGTACAGCCCACCCAGAAGAGGAGACCCGCGGTCCCATTGGTGGAAAGGGTTTTCACATGCAGGCCGGAGGTCCAGTCCGTTCTCGACGCTGAAGCTCCCTTCCAGGGGTGCCCACGGTCTTGAAGCGATCTCAAGCTGGACATGATGGTGGCGGGGATCTTGCCTTGCTCCAGCACCAGGTTGCGACGCACATCAACGATCTTGCGGATCGGCTCTACGAAGACGGGGCACGCTTCCTCGCAGGCACCACATGTAGTACACGCCCACAACTCGTCTTCCGTCACTACCCCTTCAAGCAGTACCGGACAGTCGCTGTCCGACCCATCCCGTCCGCGAACGCTGCGTCGGAGCAAGGAAGGCCCCTGCTCGACCAGATGGGCCTTAAGCTCTTGGATCAGGTTCTTTGGCGAAAGCGGCTTCCCGGTGAGGTAGGCAGGACAGACGTCCTGGCATCTGCCACACCGAGTACAAGCGTCCAGGTCGAGCAGGTCTTTCCAGGTAAGGTCTCGAATCTTCGCAGCCCCAAACGTCTCGGTGGTCTCCGAAATCTCGACAGCTCTGAGTACGCCTTTGCCGTCCCGAGATTTCAGGAACATGTTCAGCGGCGCCACAAAGATGTGAGCCAGCCTCGAGAAGGTAACGAAGACGTAGGCGATGGCCCCAAGCGATAACAACATGTGGCCCCACCAGAGGGTCTTATGCAAGGCCAGGTTCACTTCCTCACCGAGGCCGTTGAATGCTTGGGCGAAGACGAATCCGACAGGCGACCATGCTGCCCAATCAAGGTGCGTATCCAGCTCAGTTGCGGCGATTCTCAGGCCCTCGACAATGAAGCCAGTCACTATGATCACGGTCAGAAATGTCAAGGTGAGGGCATCGTCCAGCAGATTGTCGAGTCTCTGCGGTCTGATGACGTAGCGCCTATAGGCGGCCATGGCAACGCCGACCAGAACGAGCAGGCCCCCCACGTCTAGGAGGAGAGAGACCCCCAAATACACATTTCCTTCCATAAAGTGGAAGACGTGTTCGCTCACAGAGTCCAGGAACGGCCCCATCAGGAGGAGGCCAAATCCGCCAAAGATGACCACATGCATCACCGCTACATACCGGTCACGCACAATCCGTCGGTGCCACAGGCCATCGGCCGCTGTGCTGATAAAGGTCCGTATTCTGCCGCCTAGGTCGCTCAGCCTGTCGTCCTTGCTGCCCAGCCGCCAGAGCCGAAAGCGTCGGTACAGTGAGTAAGCGACGACTGCAGCTACTACGAACCCCAGGAGATAGACAATCTCCCCGAGCCAGACGTTCCAGAAGATCTCCCTCGAGGCCACTGGCTTCTCCTTTGCTCTCTACTGTCCAGCCTGCCGCGCTTAGGCCGTCTGCCTTAGAGGGAACCGCGTCAGTTCGGGCTTTGACTCGTCCGCGCTGGCCAGGTGTGCCTTGGCCGGGCTCGGCCTGCTCTCCTCCGAGACCGAGTCGAGCGCGGCGTACACGGGATTGGCCCTCAGCCGGTACCACCATCTCATGTATTGGGCCAGGGGCTCCCACGACCAGGTGGCAGGCACACAGGTAATGCCGCGCTTCTCAAGGAGTGTCAACAGGAAGTTCAGGTCCTTCTTCTTGCGCGTGAGCCGGTCCGTCCTGTCCACTACTAGGATTTCGAAGTCCTGGCTGGAAAGGAGCGCGAGAAGACCCGGCCTGTCCAGGTCCTCCTCAGACCAGCCGATGTCCTCATAGGTGTGGACAAGATGCCACTCCCTGTCGTCGGCACACGCGGCTATCCTTGCTTTCTGGCCCTCGGGACTGGTCCTTGTCTGGCTCATCTCGCCGAAGCTCTGCCTCACGTAGCCTACCGCCCTCATCCTTCGCGGCGTCAGGATATGCGTGGCGCTGGAGCCCCCGGCCTTCTCCATCTCAAGCCCAAGCTCCGTTGGGAACCTTACTATCGTCATCTCTTTCGCCTCCATTCCCTCCGGTTTCATCCGGAGCTTTGATGACTACCCGAGGTGTGCGCTCTTCCATTTAGAAGCTACTATGTGACCCCTGGTGCTGTCGTCCGTCACCTAAGCTGTTCTTGTTAGGCATTTGACGCCTTCAAAACGACCAATGACCGCGCGTCCGGCGGACGGATAGCTCAGCCACCTGCTCTCCCATCTCTGCACACATGGCGCAACGGCCCGCTCCAAGGACTAGGCGTTTCTGCCTAACTCTGTCTGTCTGCGAGCGAAAGGCCAGTCACGCCATCATGTTTCTGCCCTGGTGCCCGATTGGGACTACTAGACACGTCGCATGGGTTCCCGCTGGCCCAATCTTGATGAGGCCCTTCTGACGAAGCTGGTCGCTGGCCGTGCCCTCGGCGCAGCTGCGGTCGGCGTCAGCGTCGTCTAGTCTGCAAGCTCCATCGACCACCCCGGCGGAACAAGCCGGGTCCGGCCTCGGCTACGAGGACCAGCTCGAGTCGCCGGTGGGGCCGGCTGTGCCAGCACGGCCGAGAGAGCTAATAGGGGGACGCGACCAGCGGCAGCCCTCTTTGTGATAGAATTAACAATGAAAGAGATCAAAGGTCGGCACCTTCAATGGTCAGGGGTGGCCAAGATGGACAAGATCAGCATCCTTGTCGCCGATGACCACGCGCTTGTTCGAGAAGGGACCCGCGAACGTCTGGAGCGCGAGGAGGACTTCGAGGTGGTCGGGGAGGCCGCTGACGGCGCGGAAGCCGTTCGGTTGGTAGACCAACTGAAGCCCAATGTGGCCATAATCGACATCGCGATGCCGAACCTCAACGGCATTGACGCCACGAGGCAGATCAAGAAGAACCAGCCGAGTACGGCGGTATTGGTGCTGAGTGCCTATGACGATGACCAGTACATCTACGCCGTCCTGGAAGCGGGTGCCGATGGTTACTTGCTGAAGAACGTCCGGGGCCATCAACTGGTCGACGCCATCCGGGATGTATGCGCAGGTGAGATGGTCCTTGCGCCGCACGTCGCCCGCAAAGTGGTGAAGTGGTTCTCATCACTCAGTCATGGACATCGGCCGGAGGCGGCCGGCGATTTCCTGAGCGAGCGAGAGCTTGAAGTACTCAGGCTGGCAGCCAAAGGCATGAGCAACAAAGAGATCGCGGCCGAACTCGCTCTCAGCGTGCGCACCGTCCAATCTCATTTGGGCCGCATTTTTGACAAGCTTGGCGCCAGCTCACGTACCGAGGCTGTCCTCCGTGCCTTGAAGGAAGGCTGGCTTTCCTTGGACCGCATACCCTAGGGGATGGAAGCCCGCCGTGAACATCGATGAGAGGAAGAGCGGACACGCTTCCATGGCTATTGCGTCGCCAACCTCGTTTGTCGGTCGGGCGGCCGCGAAGGCAAAAGGTGTCAGACGATTGGCTCTTCTGGGTCCCCAGCCCTCCGAAACTCTGGGAGTGGGGCATTTCTGGGTCATACTTGCCATCATGGCCTGCGGGACCCTCTTATACTACGCGGATTCCATCCCCCTGCTGGACACGATGGAGTCCAGCCTTCGGCTCGACCTGGCCCGACGCTCCGTGCACCGGATACTCTCCGTTCTGCCCGTGGCCTATGCTGCCTTCGTATTCCGTCTGCGGGGAGGCCTCCTGGCGTCCTCCGTAATCGCGGCGCTCCTCTTGCCTCGCTTCTTCCTTGTGTCATCTGAGGCGCATGAGGCCCTGGTTGAGGTCGGCGCCTTTCTCTTCATCGGTGCTTTCGTCAGCTGGCTGATAGACATGCAGAGCAAGGAAAAGGCGCGACATCAGCAGACCATCACATCGCTGGAACGCGCCCAGCGCGAACTCCACTCATATGTCCAGGTCATCGAGAATGAAGAGAAGCGTCTCTCTGCCGTCAATGCCATCCTTAGCGTTATTACGGAGTCTGTCGATCTGTCGAGTGTCCTGGGCCTCGCCATGAACAGAGTCAGGGACGTGATGCGCGTAGATGTATGTCTGCTGTTCCTCCTTCACGAGGAAGCAGGTGAGCTAACCCTGGAAGCCTACTCTGGGATATCGGACGAGTCAGCGGCCCGAGCGAAGAGGATCAGGATAGGCGAGGGCGCCAGTGGGCGGGTAGCCGAAACGGGAGAGCCTTTGGTAATAGGAGACGACGCGCGAGATCCAGCACTGTGCGACGGCGTGGCAGGAGCCGAAGGGGTCCGGGCGCAGGTTGCCGTGCCTTTGAAGTCGGAAGGCAAAGTGATGGGCACTCTGTGCGCCGCCACACGAGGCCCCAGGGAGTTCACCGCTGAGGAAATCGAGTTGCTGAGTGCGATCGGCAATGCAATCGGTGTGGCCATCGTTCATGCCCGTCTTGACCAAAAGGAGCGGGAGACGTCTGAGCAGCTCCGCGAATCAGAAGAGAGCTATCGAGGCCTTTTCGAGAACTCTACGGAGGCAATCATTGTTCATGACCTAAACGGCAGAATCATAGCGGCCAACAGAGCCTGCGAGAAGCTTACCGGCTATACTCGTGCAGAAATGGCCGGTATGGGCGTAGACAGGCTCCTGCCGGGTCAAGGCCTGGAAACTGTAAGGGAAATTGTTGAAGAGCAGCTTACCGGAAAGGCCACGGAGGGCCCCTTCGAGCTCCAATTGACCAGGCGAGACGGCACGGAGGCAATCGTGGAGTTCAGGGCCAGCTTGATTCTACGGCGCGAACAGGCCGTTGGCGTCCAGGCAATCGTGCGAGATGTAACCGAGCAACGGCGAATGCAAGAGAATCTGCGCTTCTACATTTCACAAGTCCTCAAGGCTCAGGAGAATGAACGGCTCCGCATTGCCCGCGAACTCCATGATGACACGGCCCAGGCGCTCACCGGGCTCTCGCGTCGTCTCGATATGCTGATCGATACGCTGGACTCCGACGAGAACCATTCTCCGCAGGAATTCGCGGAGCGTCTTGAGGAACTTCGCAGCCAAAGCGACAGAATACTGGAAGGCGTCCGGCGCTTCAGCCGGGATCTGCGTCCGCCCGTCCTTGGTGACCTGGGCTTACTGCCAGCACTGAAGTGGCTTGCCACGGCTGTGGAGGAACAGCAGGGCATAGCGGCAAACATCCGGGTGCTAGGCGAACAGCGCCGCCTGCCGGACGACGTAGAGCTGGCATTGTTCCGCATTGCTCAAGAAGCACTGAGCAACGTCGGGAAGCATTCCGATGCCTCAGCGGTGGAACTTGCGGTGGACTTCAGGAGCGGCGGCATCACTCTGGTCATCGCTGACAACGGCAGAGGTTTTGAGCTACCGCAGGACGTCGGCGACCTGGCGGCGTCTGGCAAGCTCGGCATCGTAGGAATGCAAGAGCGGGTCCGCCTACTTGGGGGAACGCTGGCTGTACATTCTGAACCGGGGTCCGGCACGAGCGTCGTTGTGACAGTACCCGGATAGGCCTTGAGCCCGGGCCTCTGTCTACCCTACGTCGCAGTCCCCCATCGTCACGAACCAGTTCCTGAGGTCGTAGGCCAGGCGGCTGGGGCTGCGTTCTTCGTCGTGGCAGCGAACAACGAGGCGGAAGGGCCGGGGCTCCAGAAACCTTGGAGACTGCCAGAAGCCCCTAGAGCGGAGGAGTCGGGACTCATCTGTGTGGCGGAGAGCCAGGCTGGCAACGATGTCCAGGTCACGGTCCTCGAAATAGGAGCAGGCTCGGTCGATCAAGAGCCGCCCCGCCGCACGTCCCTCGGCGCTGGGCTCCACCATCAGGTCCACGATGAGGCCTGCGGAGAACCGGCCGAGCGACGCAGCGCGAAGGACGATGAACCCCCGAATGTCCCCCTCGGACCGGGCAGCGAAGGTAGCGTACTCTCTGGCGGGCACATCCACGAACCGCCAGTTCAGGTAGGCGGGGTCCCTGATCACCATGACCGGGAAGCGGTGCTGAACTCTCTCCCACAAGATCGTAAAAGAGCCGCCGAAGGAACCGATCTCCTCTATCTCCAGACCGGGCACAGCCTCTTGCCGGCGTACCGGCGAAGGAGTGCGCCACACGCGTCTTGCAACAGATGCCATCTTGGTTGGGACGCGGCTGCCCGCTGTCTTCATGGCAAGCTGCTCCGGGTTCAGCGGCCTGACGAGGAGGGGCACCGAGCCGATATGCCTGAACTCGGCCGTATTCACGAACGTCCGATACGACTCCTGGTTGGGAAGGCCGTATGTGAAGGCCACGCCCTCCTCTGCCGACAGGCGACAGACATCTCTCAACAGGCCCGCAACCATGCCCCGGCCCTGGTAGGCGGGATCAGTCACCGGATCTAGCGATAGGCTAGCCATGAACATCATGCCGGAAAGCCTCACCTTGACAGGCATTATCATCGCCTGGCCGATAAGCCGACCAGTCTCCGGTTCCCGCGCCAGGGTGCCGATAGCCGCCCCCGCCGGGCTTCGCTGGAACCGCCATTCGCAGTGGGCTGGAGCGGCCGCATCGATGTCGCCGTAGGCCTCCCGCACAAGCCTCATGGAATCCTCGGCATCCTCCGGGGAGTATCTGCTTGAAACCCAATCCTCTTCCTGAGTCATGTTCCGACTCCCGTACAGACAGACATGTCCAACCAGTCGGCCGTTGCCAATTGTACCACCTTGCCGAGACACGAAAATGACCGGGGGCACGGCTGCCCAGAACCGGCAGCTTGTGCCCGCTCTTCCAGGATCGTCTCTGCCCGCAACTCCGACACGACTAGCGCCTATGTCCACTAGATGCCACTGAGCCGTCAGGCTCCAGCGTCAGGTAGACGCTCGCCTCCCGCTTCAGGAGCAATTGATAGCCCAGGTAGGGAATCCAGCCGACCAGCGTGACGATTGAGATCAGGAGGCACATGATCGACAGCCTCTTGGGCTTCACCAGCTGGGCGGACTCGCCCGTCTCCATCTCGGCGCGGTAGCCCTGGCGGACCCTCCGGTCGATCTCCTCGCGTAGCTTGCTCATCTGAACCTCCTTACTTCTGCCCCACGACATAGCCGCCGGCCTTTCGGTCAAGCCGAGGGTGGCCGCCATGGAGCGCATCGTCTCATCCGGATGGCGGGCTAAATGCAGTGGAACCGCGGCGTGCTTGGTAAGGAACGTCCATTGCCGGTCGGACTG
>MGNZ01000060.1:0-170 GCA_001795235.1 Chloroflexi bacterium RBG_16_64_32
GGCGCGGCGGTGGTACTGGCCGGGCGCACGAGGCGCGGCGGTGGTACTGGCCGGGCGCACGATGGCGCCGATGGAGGCGGCGGCGAAGGAGATATCGGCCCCGGGCCGCGCGGCGGTGCGCCGGGCGGACGTGCGGGACGAGAAGCAGATGCGGGAGCTGGTCGACGGGG
>MGNZ01000060.1:429-741 GCA_001795235.1 Chloroflexi bacterium RBG_16_64_32
CCTCACGGAGTCGCTGCGGGTAGCCCTGCAGGGCAAGAACATCCGCATCACGGCGGTCATGCCGGGGACGACCACCACCAGCATCATGCGCAACATGCCGGAGCAGCGACTGTTCGCCCTCGGCCGCATGTTCGGGATCGACCCAGAGCAGGTGGGGCTGAAGGCGGGGGAGCAGATCCCCAAGGAGATACTGGATCGGGCAAAGGTCGCGGCCAGGAACGTGGCCCTGCAGCCGGAGGACATCGCGGAGGCGGTGCTGTACGCGGTGACGCAGCCGGAGACCGTGCACGTGAACGAGATCATGGTGCGGCC
>MGNZ01000060.1:776-2807 GCA_001795235.1 Chloroflexi bacterium RBG_16_64_32
CGGCCTGACGTCTGACGGAGGTATGCATGCCCCCGGTCACCGTCCGCGAGGCCACCGGCGGCGATTTCGCGGGCCTGCTGCGGCTGCTGGACCAGATGGACGAGAGCATGTACCGCGGCCGCGGCCACGCCGGCGAGGGCGATATCCGTGCGCTGTACCAGGGCATCCTGGCTGACAAGGACCAGCGGCTGCTGGTGGCCGAAGACGGCGTGCGCATCGTTGGCTCGGCGCACGTGATGGTGCTACGGCACCTGGGCCGCAGCCTATCGCGCTCGGCTGTGGTGGAGGGCGTGGTGGTGGACGCAGGGTACCGCCGCAAAGGGGTGGGCGCGGCCTTGATGCGGGCGGCCGCCGAGGCGGCGAGGGAGGCGGGGTGCTACAAGCTGGCGCTCACATCGAACGCAGCTCGTCCGGCTGCCCACCGCTTCTACAGCCGCCTGGGCTGGAAGCGCACGCACTACGGCTACTCGCTTGAGTTATAGGGGACTGCGGGATCGGGCAGGCCTGATGGTCATTGACCAAATAGTGGCGCAGCATATTCCTCGCAGGAGGCATGGGAGAAGATCTACAAAGGCGAGCCGGTGGACCGCGACCAGTACTACTTCTACACCGCCCCTATGTTCCAGACCAGCGCCCCTGCCTACCTTTGGCTAAACCGCATCTTGGCCGTGGGCATAGGCTCCCCGGTGCCAGGCGGCGTCTCCTACCGGGTCTTCGCGCTCGCCTAGCGGACCGCTGGGACGTCCAGTAACCCCCGGCCTGCCTGTAGCTGCAGGCCTTATGGTCATTAAGGAACTACTGGCTACCCCAGAAGGACAGGCTTTAGCCTGTCTCCGTCGGGCTAAAGCCCGACGGAGACAGGCTAAAGCCTGTCCTTCTGGGGTAGCCAGTAATTCCTTAATGACCATAAGGCCTGCAGCTACAGGCAGGCCGGGGGTTACTGGACGTCCCAACGGTCCGCTAGGCGAGCGCGAAGACCTGGTAGGAGACGCCGCCTGGCACCGGGGAGCCTATGCCCACGGCCAAGATGCGGTTTAGCCACAGGTAGGCGGGGGCGCTGGTCTGGAACATAGGGGCGGTGTAGAAGTAGTACTGGTCGCGGTCCACGGGGTCCCCTCTGTAGATCTTCTCCCATGCCTCCTGGGAGGCGGAGAATATGCCCCGGTAGGTGGCGTATATGAGGGCGTCGTCGTGCGTCTTGAGGGTGCCCCGGACGTCCAGCTCGCCGACGTTGTCCGGGCGGAGGAGGAACCAGTCGCCGCCGCCGGGGAGCACCTCGCCCTTCATACGCGGCCCCTCGAATGTGCCTGAGCGGACGTAGAAGATCTGGCGGTTGCCCTGGGGTGTCTGGCCGATCATCTGGGGCGGCTCCAGTTCCACCTTCATGTCGAACAGTGGCTCGAAGCGGGGCTCGTCCATGGGCGGACACCTCCTGCTAGGTGGGGCGTTACCCTACAGTGTAGGGCAAGCGCCCGCCGGGTGGCTACAGTAAGGCGGAGGGGGCTTCGCCTCCACTTGTGTGTCCGCACCTCCGGCCCCGGGCGGCCGGGTGGATCGAACCCTCTCAGGGATGAGGCCGGGCGCAGATAACGCTACAGCCCCGTCGCCTGGAGCTCTGGCAGGCGGAATAGCGTCTGCGGCAAGCGTATCAGGGCAGCGCATGTTCAGCAGGCTGAAGGCTTACCGGAAGCTCGACGTGCTCCGCGCGAGGCGGATGCCAACGTCTGGCTTCACGATGGTGCTGAGCATCCTGGCGATGAACGTGGCGGCGCTGGCGAAAGTTCAGGCGATCAGGCCAGGCAAACTCAGGGCGTGCACACGGCAGGTCGCATAAAGGTCGGTCGCGATCAACAAGGGCCCATTGGAACAATTCAGTTTGCGCATCTGGAAATTCGCCGCATTCCAATGTGCGGAACTCGCGATGATCGTGATCCCAGCTCTCACGCGGAGCCGTCCACCTTCTCGATTAGGGGGTCTTTCATTGAAGGTGCTATTGGTGGTTTCGTAGACGCAAGTCGCCCTCTTCAACCA
>MGNZ01000060.1:2895-7426 GCA_001795235.1 Chloroflexi bacterium RBG_16_64_32
CGCTATCGGCATGCAGAGCACCGCCGATAGCGACTCCGCGCCGGCCGAAAGGAGCCGGCGACGGGCCGGACCCACGTGGGATGCGGCCAGCGTGCGGGCGCTGCGCCGCCGCCTGGGCCTGACCCAGAAGGGGATGGCGGAGGAGATGGGCACGCGCCAGCAGACCGTGAGCGAGTGGGAGACCGGCCTCTACCGGCCGCGCGGCGCTTCCGCCCGCCTCCTCACCATCATCGCAGAGCGGGCCGGGTTAGAGTACCAGGCAGGAAGCCAGGACAGGGATTCCGGCCAGGGGCGCGGCGATGCGGAGAAGCGGGGCGATGCTGGCCGTTCGTGACCGCCGCCGACATTACAGGGTCCCCAGGGCTCAAGTCCACCTAACGGAGCGCGATCTGGCGCACCTCTGGGAGGGGCAGCGGTTCCCGCCCCAGGCCCTGACCACGGCGGCGGGTCCGGCGCTGCGCGTGATCTACCGGGGGCGGCGGGGAGGGGGGTCCGGACCGGACTACCGCGACGCCGTGATCCAGGCTCCCTGGGGCACCCTTAAGGGCGACGTGGAGCTGCATGTTCGGGCCAGCGACTTCCGACGCCACGGCCACCACCGCGACCCCGCCTACAACCGCCTGGCCCTCCACCTGGTGTTCTGGCAGGACGACGCTCAGGACACCGCGCTTGCCAGCGGCCGCCGCGTGCCGGTGGCGGCGCTGGCCCCATGGATGGAGCGCCGCAGTGAGGAGATCCGGAGCTGGCTGGAGCAGCCGGCCCTATGGGAGGAACCATGCCGCACCTCGGCCGCTCGTATGGGAGGCGAGGCAGCAGCCGCCGTCCTGAACCGGCTGGGTGACATCCGATTCCGGCGCCGGACGGCGGAGTTCCGCCGCGCCCTGGCGCACCAGGACCCGGACGAGGTGCTGTACCGGGCCCTGCTGGAAACGCTGGGGTATGGGGGCAACCGGGAGGCGTTCCTGCTCCTGACCCAACGGCTGCCCTGGCGGGAGATGCGGGCGCGGCTACGGGCCCACCCACCCGGCCGGCATGCCGAAGCGGCACTGAAGATCCTCGTGGAGGCGGCGAGAGGGCCTCCGGCGCTCATCTGGCGGACATCCGGGGTGCGCCCGGGAAACCACCCCGCGCGGCGGCTTGAGGCGGCGGCGCATCTCGCGGCTGTCCACGCTGAGACCGGGCCGGCGAGGGGTCTGACCTGCCTCCTCATTGGGAACACGCAAGAGGCGGTGGCCTATCTCACGGTCAAGGACCTAGGGCGCAGCTTGGTGGGGCCGGGGCGGGCGGTGGAGATGTTGACCAACGCGGTGCTGCCTTTCTTCGCCGCCGCAGTGGCGGGGCAGGCCGGCCGCGCTATGGAGATGTACCGGACGCTACCGCGACCGGCAGCCTACGGGGCCGTGCGCCACCTGCACGAGGCCCTGGGCACGGCGATCAGAGTGGACGCCCGCCGCCAGCAGGGGATGCTGTTCCTCCTGCGTCACTACTGCTCCCAGGGACGCTGCGGCGGCTGCCCGCTGTCGTAGGCGAAACACGAGACACGACTTGGTCCGCCCCCTATCCCGTGGTCTCGTGTCTCCTGTCTCGTGTCTCCTGCCTCGCCCGCCTCAGCCGATACGCAGCCCCGGTTGTACGTCCACGTCCAGAGCAGCGGCCTCGCCGGCCTGGATGCGCCACCAGCCGCAGGCGGCGATCATGGCGCCGTTGTCCGTGCACAGGTCCGGGCGGGGGATGCGCACCGGCAGGGGGGAGCGCCCGGTCAGGGAGCGGCGAAGGGCGCTGTTGGCGGCGACGCCCCCCACCAGGATCACCTCGGCGGCGGCCTGGTCGCGGGCGGCGGCCAGAGTCTTGGTGACGAGGGCGTCCACCACCGCCTCCTGGAAGGCGGCGGCAATCTCCGGCGGCGCCGGGACGGGGCCTTCCTCGCCCCGCACCAACCGCAGCACCTTCGTCTTGAGACCGCTGAAGGAGAAGTCGTAGGGCCGTTTCAGCCTCGCCCGGGGGAGGCGGAGCGCCGAGGCGGTGTCGCCGGCCAGCTCCTCGATGGCGGGACCGCCGGGGAAGCCCAGCCCAATCATTCGCGCCACCTTGTCGAACGCCTCGCCGGCGGCGTCGTCGGCCGTCTCCCCCAGACGGCGGTAGCGGCCGTGGCCGGTCATCAGCACCAGGTCAGTGTGGCCACCGGAGACGATGAGGCAGAGGGCGGGGAGACGTGGCGCCGGCGCGTCCTCCCCAGACAGGGCGTCGGCTAGCCAGGCGGCGTACAGGTGGCCCTCCAGGTGGTTGACGGCCACAAGGGGCAGGCCGCGGGCGTAGGCGATCGCCTTGGCGGCGTTGGCGCCTACCAGGAGCGCGCCCGCCAGGCCGGGGCCGGTGGTCACCGCCACGGCGTCGATGTCCGCCAGCGTGCAGCCGGCCCGGTCCAGCGCTTGGTCCAAGACCGGCACCATCGCCTCCACGTGCTGGCGCGAGGCGAGCTCCGGCACTACGCCCCCGTAGCGGGCGTGCATCTCTACCTGGGAGGAGACGACGCTGGACAGGAGACAGCGGCCGTCGCGGACGACGGCGGCGGCCGTCTCGTCGCAGGAGGTCTCAATACCGAGGATGTTCAGGCCGCCGCCTCCGCCAGGGCGGCGACCAAGATGGCGGCGCAGTGCCGCATCTCCTTGGCCCTGCCGTAGAGAACGGGGAGCGTGTCCTCTGGATGTGGCCTCAGCGCCTCGGCCAGCTCCTCGTCGGAAAAAGTAGAGGCCAGGCCCTTGCTCAGGAGGAGCAGCCTGTCGCCTTCCTGGATCTCGTGGCGGGAAAAGTCGGGCCAGAATTCCTCGTGGAGGCCGATGGGCTCGACGGCGTCCGGCAGGCGCGGCTCCAGACGGACGAGCGAGTCGCCGCTGAGGAGGACGGCTGCTGCTGGCCCTACCTGGCCCAGATAGGCTTCCCTGGTGGCAGCAGCGCCGCCCCGCAGGGCAAGGCAGGAGACGCCGGCCGCCACTTGATGCTGCTTGAGGCTTCTGCGGTTCCAGTCGCGCAGATTCTCGTGGGCGGCCTTGAGGGCGCGCAGAATGCCGCCGGTGAGGGACAGCCGCCGCTCGCGGAACTGCTTGCCGATGGCCTGGGAGAGGTCACGGCAGTAGTCCTCGCTGCCGGGCAGGGCCGGTTCCACCACGACGAAGAGGTCGACTGTCTCCTCCGTGCGGGCGCGCCCGGTATCGGGGAAGAGGCCGACCCAGGGGCTCTCCTCCTGTGCCTTCCCGTCGACGACGCCAAACTGGCCGACCCAGAACATGCCGGGTTCATTATACGTCCACGGTCCCGTGGGAACAGAAGCTTACGGCATGGGAGCAGCCCGAGTCTGCGCGGGCCGGAGAAGTTCCAGCGAGTGCATCGGCGGGGCGGCGGGCAAAGGGACCGGGGCCGGCGCTGCGCTATGCCCCGGCGGGGCCCTTGTCATCACCGCGGATGCGATATGTGCAGGCCCGCTCGCCGCGGAGGAGGCTCTGGGTAAGCCGGGTGTCGCCGCCGGCGAGGAGACGGACGAACTCCACGTGGAGGGCGCAGACGGCGTGCTCTTGCTGCGCGACCTTGGGGAAGGGACAGGTGAACTCGTCGATCCAGTACTCATCGCCGTCACCCTTGCGGCAGTCGACAAGGTAACCCTGCTCCTCCATTATGCTCCCCGTCACCTTCACGCGCTCGGCCATAGGCTTCCCCCGAACACGCTCGACGTAGGGGGCAGCCATGCGCTCGGCCACCCTGTGGAGGAGATCCTGCAGATGCTCGTTGCCCTGGCTGGAGCGTATCTCCTCGATGAGGACGCCGGCCAAGGTGTCGTAGGTCTTGGGGAAGAGGGAGTCGGCCTTGTCAGTCAGCGAGTATACTAGAGTGGGTCGTCCCACTCGGCCGCGCTCTTCGTGGGCGGTCACCAGGCCGTCGCGTTCGAGCACGGTGAGGTGCTGGCGGATGCCGGTGGAGGTGAGGCCGAGGAGGTTTCCCAGGTCCTTGACGGTGGCTCGACCGTGGCGCTGGAGATACTCTAATATCTGCTGGCGGGTGGCCTGAATCTGTAAGGCGGCGACCATATGCATATATTAGCACGTTCACAAACAAAGAGAAATAGTATAACTCTAAACAGTCTTTTCTCTCTATACGATGCCTGAAGACCCCCTCGAATACAAATCGGAGGCTGACGCCGCTCTCGACCGCCTGGCCCTGCGGCTGCGGGAGCTGCTCCAGGAGGCGGCCGGCCGGCTGGACCCGTTTCCGCCCTTTCCCGGCGCTTTCTTCTCCTACGGCATCGAGATCGACGCCCCGGCAGTGGACTCGCCGGAGAGGGGATGCGTCGTCCTCGCCCCCGACGGCGAGCTGTACGAGCTGGTGATGGGCCAGGACATCACGGCGCTGGCCCTGAACGACACTGACCCCGTCTCCTTGCGGCAGGAGGAGATGAAGAGGCTGGAGGACCTCCACCCCCGCGACTACATCGTCTACGCCTACGGCGCCCTGACCAAGGTGGTGGAGCTACTTCTGGAGC
>MGNZ01000061.1 GCA_001795235.1 Chloroflexi bacterium RBG_16_64_32
GGAGAAGCCGTTGAACCGGCTCACCAGCGCCGCCGCCAGCAGCACGATCAACGCCAGGTGAGACACGAAGGTTGCCAGTTGGGCAAGCTGGAAGCGGTCCGCGAACAGGTAAACCGTCTCGCCTTCTTGAAACCGTTCGACCGCGTATCCCCGCCGCCTCAGCACTGACTCCAGGCCCGGGCTGGGCCTTCCCGTCGCACAGTCGAAGCGGTGACGGGCGCCCGCAAAATAGGCGTCGCTCACCCGCCTTCGGGGTCGCGTCACCGCCCGCCAGATCGGTGGAAACCGGCTCGCCGTGCACACGGCCACGGACACCACCAGCAGGCCAAGGGCATATGCGAACCAGGGTGTGTGGAAGACGTCAAACAGGCCGACGCGATTCATCACATCGGTGAGAGATCCGAAGCGCTCCTCCTGGACGGCCAGCCAGTCCGCCTCGGCCGCCGCGTCACCCCGCACGCTGGCCGGCGCCTGCGGCACCACTACGCCCAGCAGGCTCGCCACCGCCAGGAAACTGATGATGCCGATGGCCCAGCGCACGCTGGTGAACAGCCGCCACGTGCCACGAAACGGGTCCATCTCCCGCGCCAGCCGCAGCCACCCCGCGCCCCCAAGGGCGCTCTCCTCCGCCAACGCCTTACTCCAGTATCTCCTCGATACGCCGCGTCAGCTCGTCCCCCTCGATGGCGCCCCGAACCTGCGTCTCCTTGAGCCGCTCCAGGAACGGGCCGCGGAAGACGCTCCTGATCACGCCCTCCCGGTCGATGAAGTACGTAGTCGGCAGACCGATAATCCGGAACTCGTCGGACACCTTGCCGCGCCGGTCAAGCGCCACCGGAAAGTCCATGCCAAAGTCGTCGACGAAGGGACGGACGATGGACGGGCTCTCCTGCACGTTCACGGCGATTATCTCCAGCCCCTCCGCCTGATAGCGGTCGTAGGCGGCGACGAACTGGGGCATCTCCTTGCGACAGGGGCCGCACCACGTCGCCCACAAATTCACGATGACCCCCTTGCCCCGCTGCTCGCTGAGGCGGATCTCGCCGCCGTCCAGGGTCTCCAGCACGAAGTCCGGGGCCAGGCTCCCCTCTTCAGGCGAAACATCCATCCCAGGCGGCGCCAGCTCCACCGGCATCGCCACCGGCCCGTACGAGCTGTCCCCGACGGACGACCCCGATTCCGGCCGGTACTCCAGCCACCAGATAGCGGCGGCGATCGCAGCGACCACCAGCAGGGGGAACACCACGCTCCGCCACACGCCGCGCCAGACTCGCCGCCGTTGCGGCGCCTCGTCCACCTGCCTCTCCTCAGCCATATCCGACGGGGTCCCTTCTACCTGGAGATCATACCGCGACGGGTGGTCAGGCGCACGGCGGCAGCGTGGGCCATCCCCTCCACGCGGTCGTCCAGCGGCGTCAGCTCCAGCCCCTTGTGACGCCGTCGCAGGGCGGTCTCGATCAGGTGATCGGCGAAGCGCGGGTTCTTTGGCAGAAGGGCGCCGTGGAGATAAGTGCCGTAGGCGTTTCGGCTCACCGCGCCCTCGCCGCCGTCCTCACCGTTGTTGCCGAACCCGCTGACCACACGGCCCAGAGGCTCGACCCCTTCGTCCAGGTGGGTGCGGCCCCCGTGGTTCTCGAACCCCACCAGGGTTTGCCCACACCACTCCACAACCACGTTGCCGATGAACCGCTTCGCCGCCGGCCCCGGATGCTCAGTCCACAGGCCGAACGCCCCCACCCCCGGCAGCTCCTCCCCCTCCGCCGTGCGGTAGTAGCGGCCCATCAACTGGTAACCGCCGCACACGGCCAGCAGCGTCCCACCCTTGTCCACCGCTTCCCGCAGCGCCTTCCCCTTGACCTTCACCAGGTCCTCCGCCACTCGCCGCTGCTCCCGGTCCTGCGCCCCGCCGATGAATATCAGGTCGTACTCCTTCGGCTTAAGCTTCTCCCCCAACCCCAGCTCAGTCACCTCGAATCCGATGCCCCGCTCCCGACAGCGGCGCTCCAGACAGAGGATGTTGCCGCGATCGCCGTAGATGTTCATCAGCTTTGGGTAGAGATGGGCCAGGCGCAGGTTCGGCTCCAACTATCCCTCCTGCCAGAAGGCGGGCCGCCGCGCCCACCGCGCCAGCAGCGCCCGCACCCGCAGCATCGCCGTGTAGGTAGGGATTACGTAGAGGGTGGCGTCCTCGGGTGTGGCCCTGAGGGCACGCCGTAGCGCGGCCGCTGCACGCTCTTCCACCTGGGGCAGCGAGTCCAGCCCCGCGTACTTCAGGCGCAGAGCCATGTCCCAGGCTCGATTGCCGGATACTGTCAGAGAGCGCACCTTTCCTGCCAGCAGATCGAAGTCCACGTCCCAGATCCAGGACACGTCGCGGCCGTCCGCGATGTCATCGTTGAGGAAGAGCGCCACATCCTTCTGTTGGCCGTCGGCGGTGATCGTGCGCAGCACCTCGTTGAGGCCGGCCGGGTTCTTGGCCAGGATCACCTGCACCCGCCGTCCGCCCACCGTCAGCCGCTCCTGGCGACCGAAGGCGGCCGTGAACGAGCTCAACCCCCGCTCGGTCGCCTCCGCGTCGATGCCCAGGGCCACGGCCGCCGCGACCGCGGCGAGGACGTTGTAGGCGTTGTAGAGACCCATCAGGGGCAGCCCCACCGACACCTCCGCGCCCGGCATCGCTATCGCCACGCGCGTGCCCTCGGCTTCCGGCTCGACGCGGGTAGCCACGACCCTGGAAGGAGGCCGCGCCGCACGGCACTGCGGGCAGCTCCAGTGGCCCAAGTGGCCGTAGAACACCGTGGCGTAGGCTAGCTCCCCGCCGCACGAGGAGCACCAGCGTGCGTCGGCGGCGTGCTCCAGCCGGTCGATTCCCCGAGACGTGTCCTCGACGCCGTAGACCAGCACCTGCCCCGGCGCGGCTTGCGCCAAGGCGGCCACTGACGGATCGTCGGCGTTCAGTACCACCGTCGCCGAGCGGCCCAGCGCGAACACTGCATCTCGCCAGACAGCCGCCACGTGCTCCACCTCGCCGTAGCGGTCGAGCTGGTCGCGGAATAGGTTCGTGAACAGCACGACGCGCGGCCTGAGGGCGCGGACCGCCTGCGGCAGCGTCGCCTCGTCCACCTCGAACACGCCCAGCAGCCTACGCGCCCCGGCGAAGTCGCCCCCCAGCCCCGCGGACTCCGCCAGCGCCGCTGCGATCCCCCGCATCAGGTTGGACCCCGCGCGGTTGGCCACCACCCGCAGGCCGGCGGCGCGGACGATGCCCCGCAGCAAACGAGCCGTCGTCGTCTTGCCGTTGGTGCCGGTGACGATGACGCTCCCCTCTCCCAGCCGTCGCGCCATCTCCGGCACGATGTTGGGATCGATCCACTCGGCCAGGAGGCCCGGCAACGCGGTGCCTCCACCAACGCGGAGGCGCTGGCTCAGTGCGGCGGCGGCCTTGGCCGCCGCGATAGCAGCAATGCGTCGCATTCCAGGGGGTATTATCGGCCCTCAAGAAGAGAGCCGCCAGCGCCGCCCACCTCTCGCGGGTCAGGCTTAAGCCTGACCCGCCACCTATTGACGGACGTCCGGCGGCGCGATGCGCTCCACGAAGACGTCCATGACGCCGCCGCAGATCTTGTCGTCGCCGTCGATTTCGTTGGTGAGGTCGACTTGCACCAGGCGGGCGCGCCCGTCGCGATGGACGTCCTGTGCCTCCAGCCGCACCTCGGCCTCGCCGCAGCCCCCGCCGATAGTGCCGCAAAAGCTCCCGTCCGCGCGCAGCAGCATGCGCGCCCCCGCCCGCCGCGGCGTGGAGCCGCGGGTGCCCGCCACGGTGGCCAGCACCACCGCCTGCCCGTCCGACAGGGCGCGCTGCATACTCTCGAACACTTCGTCCACGACAAGAAGTATGGTACGACGCTGGGCCGGGAGGGGTAAAGGGCGTGACTCGACCCCTGCCTCAAGGCGGCGGCATCGACACGCTGCCCGCGAGCTGACCCGAAGGACTGCCGCTGCTACCCCTCCTCCTCCATCTCCACCCGCTCCGCCGGCGGCACGCCCCTACGGGCCTTCTTCACCTCCTGCATCGGGCGGCCGCTGCCGCCCCGCCGCACCTGAATCACCTCCGCCATAATCGCCACCGCTATCTCCTCCGGCGTCTCCGCCCCGATGTCCAGCCCGATGGGCGTATGCACCCGCCCCACCGCGTCCGGGTCGAGACCGTCCTCGAGCAGGTGTTGCAGCACGGCCCCCACTCGACGCTTGGAGCCGATCATCCCCACGTACGCCGCCCCGCCGCGACGAACCACCTCGCGCAGGCTCACCTCGTCGTGTTTGTGCCCGCGCGTCACCGTGACCACGTACGTATTGTCATCGATGGGGAACTCCCGCAGCGCCTCGGCGAAGTCGCCGCAGACCACCCGGTCCGCCTCAGGAAACCGCTCCTTGTTCGCGTACTCCGGGCGGTCGTCAATCACCGCCACGGAAAACCCGCACAGGTCGCCGATGGTGGCCAGCGCCTTGCCGATGTGGCCACCGCCGACGATGAGCAGCGTCGCCGGCGGCTCGTGCGGCTCCAGCATCACCTGATATGCGCCCGATTCGGCCTCAGCCCCGCGCCGCGTGAGACGGGCGCCGTCCGAGGCATAGAACAGCGTCTCGACGGCGTGGCGGCGAAACGCCTCCCCGGCATCGGCCACCACCGCCGCCTCCAGAGGCCCCCCACTGAGCGAGCCCACGGTTGAGCCGTCCCGACGCAGCAGCAGCTTGGCCCCCACGGACACCGCGCCATCCGGCGGCGCAGCGATGACCGTGGCCACCACCACCCCGGCCCCGCCCTCTCGGGCCTCCACTACCTCTGCCAGAATGCCGGCGAAATCATTACGGCTCATGCTCACGTCCGCCATGCGTCGATTATAGCCGCCCCGTCCCGGGGCGCGCGAAGCTGATCTTACGCGAAGACTTCGATGCCGCCGCGCGCCAGGAGCAAAAACCCCAGAGCCACCAATATCAGCCCCGTGGCCGCCGCCAGGAAACGGAGCTGCGATGCGCCCATCCGTGTGCGCATCGCCGCCACCAGCAGCGCTAACACGACGAACCAGGCGGCGCTGCCGGCAAACACCGCGGCCAGCGCCAGTGCCCCACCGAGCCCGGTCCGCAACGTCCCATCGCCGAGCTCCACCGAGGCGAGCAGCCCACCCACGATCGCCAGCCAGGCGGCGATCGTGAACGGATTCGCCACCGTCACAGTGAACCCGAGTAGGTAAGGCGCTCGACCGGAAGCCGACCCCGGGATGGTTTCGCCGCGGGCCTTGTCGCTCAGTCCGGCGTCGCTCCGCATTGACCGCAGCCCGAGGAGAACGAGAACCAGCCCACCAACCAGCAGGAGCCCCGTTGACAGCCAGTCGGCGGCCGCAAGCAGAGGAAGGAGGCCAACCAGAGCCAGCGCCACGTAAGAGGCGTCGGCCGTGGCCGCCCCCAGGCCGATTGCCAGGGTCGCTCCCGCCCCCCTCTGCAGGCCCCAGCGCAGGCCGAGCAGGTTCACCGCCCCCGGCGACGCGGCCACGGAAAACCCCGCCGCGAAGGCAGGTACAGCTATGCCCAACAGCCCCACTCTAGACGTGGAACAGAATGTGCAGCACGTCGCCGTCCTGTACCACGTACTGCTTCCCCTCGCTTCGCAGACGGCCCCGCTTCTTCGCTTCCGCCATGGAGCCGATATCCATCAGCTCCTCCCAGGCGATCGCCTCGGCGCGGATGAACCCGCGCTCCATGTCCGTATGGATGCGGCCGGCGGCCTCCAGGGCCGCTGTACCCGCCGGCACCGGCCAGGCGCGGCACTCGGTTCCCACCGGCGTGTAGAACGTGATCAGCCCCAGCATCTCCTGGACCTGTTCCAGGACGCGCGGCATCGCCGGCTCCGTAGCCCCCAGCTCGCGGCGGAACTCCTCCGCCTCATCCGGATCCAGCTCCGCCAGCTCCGCCTCCAGCCGCGCGCACATCGTCCCCACGAAGGCGCCGCTACCGCCGCACCGATCCCGGACCTCCTGCTCAATCTCCCCCGCCTTCGGGATGTCATCCTCGTCCAGGTTGATCAGGACGAGCATCGGCTTGAGGGTAAGGAGGCCGTAGTTGGCCAGCGCCTTGGCCTCATCTCCGCCCCCCATCTGATTTCGCAGCGCCTGCCCGTCCTCCAGGTGCTGCCGCACGCGCTGCAGCACGGGCTGCTCCCGCTGGCTCTCCTCCCGTTCTCCCGGCCTCGCCGACCTCACGGTGATGTCCAGCTTTTCCAGCCGCCGCTCCACGATACCAAGGTCGTGCAGCAGCATCTCCGACTGGAACATGTCGATGTCGCGACCCGGGTCGACGGCACCCAGGGGATGCGGCACGTCGGGCCGCCGGAAGGCCCGCACAACCAGAATCAGGCCGTCCGCGCGGGAGAGCGCCTCCGCCGCCTCACCGGAGGCGGCCCGTCCCTTTTCGAACAGAGGCGGCAGGTCGTACATTCGCAGCTCGGCGGGCGTGACCTTCTCGGCCGCCACCAGCGCCGCCAGCTTCTCCAGGCGCTCGTCGGGCACCTTGACCGCCGCCACATGCTCCCGACGAACGTCCCCGTGCTGGGCGTGGCCGGCGGCGAGGGCGTTGAAGACCGCGGTCTTGCCGGACTGGGCCGGTCCGACGATGGCGAGGTCCACGCGACCCCTCCTTTCACCCCGTTCAGAGTAAGTGGGCCACACACTGCCGGTCAAGCCAGCCTGGATGTGTCAGGGCATGTGAGACCGGGAAGGGGGGGGAAAGGAGTCGGGCCCCACTACCATCCGCCCCGACGAGCCGCTGGAGGCGGTCACGGAGCGCCTGCGCGACCGGCGGGTGGGGAGCATCCTCGTCACGTTGGTTGAGGGTCGGCTGGTAAGGGTGCTCTATCGCAAGGGCGCGA
>MGNZ01000062.1 GCA_001795235.1 Chloroflexi bacterium RBG_16_64_32
GCCCGCGGGTTCATGGTCCGAATGGGCCTGAACGCCGGTGAGGCGATCCAGGAGGAGGCCGACTTCTTCGGCGCCACCGTCATCGTGGCCGCCCGCATAGCGGCGCTCGCGGACGGCGGGGAGATCCTCACCTCGGAGGCGGTCAAGCAGCTCGGTCAGGGGACGCGGGGCATCGAGTACGAGTTCAAGGGGGAGTTTCAGCTCAAGGGGCTCCGCGAGCCCCACCGTGTCTACCAGGTGGTCTCCGGTCCCGCTGGCCGGCCGGCGGTGGCCGCCCTCCGACGGCCACGCTTCGTTGGCCGCGAGGAAGAGCTGGAAGAGTTGAAGGCATCCCTGGAGGCGGTACTGGCGGGCTCCGGCATGTTCGTCCTCCTGGGAGGTGAGCCGGGGATCGGCAAGACCCGCCTGGCCGAAGAGCTGGCCCGCCAAGCCAGGAGCCGCGGCTTTCGCGTCTGGCGGGGACGATGCTACGGGACCGAGAGCGCGCCACCGTATGTCCCATTCGTCGAGATCCTGCGCGACTACATTGAGGAGCGCCCGGAAGACGTACTCCTGGACGAGCTGGGGGACGAGGCCCCGGAGATCGCCAAGCTGGTGCCGGAGCTGCGCCGCCGCATCCCTATTGACGGCGATGGCGTGCCTCTGCCGCCGGAGCAGGAGCGGTACCGCCTGCTGGAGGCGGTACGGCGCTGGCTTGAGAACCTTGCCCACCGGCGTCCCGTCCTGCTCCTTATCGACGACCTGCAGTGGGCCGGCCCGGCCAGCTGCCTGCTTCTGCGGCACCTGGCGCCCAGCCTCACGACCGCGCCGATCCTTATCCTGGCCACCTGCAGAGAAGAGGACCTCCAGTCTCTGGATCACGTGCCAGCCGCCCTCGCGGAGTTCGGCCGCCTTCAACTGTACCGTCACATCACACTGGCGGGATTGGCCGTCCCGGCGCTCAAGGAGATATTGAGCGGAATGGGCAGCGGTGACCCTCCAGCGGGGCTGGTGGAGACGATCCACAATCAGACGGAGGGGAATCCATTCTTCGTGACAGAGCTCGTCAACCACCTGGATGCAGAGGGCATGCTCTTCGGCTCCGGAGGAGAATGGCGGCCGGCGCTTCCCAAGGACGAACGAGAGATCCCCCAAAGCGTCCGCGTGGTAATTCAGCGCCGTCTGAGCAGCCTCGCTGATGCCACCCGGAGGGTGCTCACCGTCGCCTCCGTCGTCGGCACGGACTTCACCTACGACCTGCTAGAAACGTCGGCTGAGGTCGCGTCAGAGGAACTCCTGGACGGGCTCGAAGAAGGCATCCGCATGGGGATGATCCAGGAAGCGGAAGGCGCGGCGGCCCTCTTCCACTTCGCCCATCAGCTCACGCGGCAGACCCTCTACGATGACCTTTCTCGCCTCCGCCGCCGGAGGCTTCACCTCCGTGTGGGCGAGGCGATGGAGCAGATGGCCCCGGTGGAGCCAGCGCAGATGGCCTACCACTTCGTTCGGGCCGAGGGGATGGCGCCGGCGGGGAAGACCCGCCACTATCTGACAATGGCCGGCGACGAAGCCAGCAGGACGGCGGCTTGGGAGGGCGCCGCCGCCTACTACGAGCAGGCCCTGGAGCGGACAGCGGCCGACGAGGAGCAGACCCGGGCCGATCTGCTCCGCCGCCTCGGCGATGCCCGGAGCGGCTCCGGCGACTGGGAAGGCGCTGTGACCAGCTGGAAGGAGGGGATGGCCGCATTCAAGGAGCTGGGGGACAACGAGGCCGTTGGCTGGATCGGCTACTCCCTGCGCAGGCTGTACGGCGCCCGCGGCCAGTTCGACGAGGCGTCCGAGGTGGTCCAGCGAAGCCTCAGCGCCCTGGGCGACGCCGACAGCGAGATACGCTCTCGCCTCCTGGCACAGGCCGGCTTCATCCGCAGCGCCTTCGGTGAAACGGCAGAGGCGGAGCGTCTCATGACCCGGTCGATGGAGATCGCCCAGCGACTGAACAACCCGGCGGCCAAGGGGTTCGCTGCCTACATCCGCGGCATGCACTGCCTCAGCTACTGCCGCCTCGGCGAAGCCGCTGACCAGCTCAAGGATGGCACCCAGTGGTCTCTGGCGGGCAACGACCTGTGGAGCGCCAGCCAGGGCTCCTCCTTCCGGCGCCACGTCCTGTTCGCCCTGGGCAGGCTCTCCGAGGCCGAGGAGACGATGGACGAGGAGGAGCGGCTGGCGCGAAAGGCGGGAAACTTCCTGGCCGTTTGCGAAACCAAGTGGATCTCCAGCGGCATTGCATGCCTCCGCGGCGACCTTCAGCGGGCGGAAGACCTGGGCACCCAGCTACTGGACCTGATCCATGCCTCGCAGGCCGATTCAGGCATCCCCGGCGCCTTGATCAACCTGGCTTACATCCGCTTCCTCCAGGGCGACTGGCAGGGTTTCGAGGACCTCCTCTCCCAAGCCATCTCGTCCCATGATCGCATGCCTGCGGCGCCCATCGACGACCCGCGGCCGGTCCTGCTCCTCCTGCGAGCCCTGTCCGGCCGCGCCGACGACGCGCGGGCCATGCTCCCTGATGTGCAGCGCTACTTCAACTTCGATGACCCCTGGACGACGAGCCTGGGGGAGGCGCGCACCACCCTGGCCGCGGCGCTGGCCGCCCTGGAGGAGAAGGAAGCGGCGGCGGAGCTATACGAACCGCTCAAGGCCTGGACACAGGTCTCCGGATACGTCCTCACCGGCGCATCTTCCATTCCCCAGATGGTCACCCGCGTCCTGGGAATGGTCGCCGCCGCCGGCGGCAGCCCGGACGCGGCGGCACAGCACTTCGAGGCGGCCGTCCGCCAGGCGGGGGAGCTGGGAGCAGTCACCGAGCTGGCCGAGACCTCCTACTGGTACGCTCGTTCACTGCTGGAGCCTGGCCCGGCACAGGACCGGGAGCGGGCGCGCAGCCTCGCGGCGGAGGCCGGCCAGGTCTGGGAGCGGGCGGGCATGCTCAGGCAGGCGGAGAGGGCCCGCAGCCTGGAAGGGATGATCCAGAGCGGCTAGCCCGCGCATGGGCCGGCTTTACCACGACTCACTTCCTCAGCTCTATCAGGCCGGTCCCGAAGCTCAGCGACGCTCGCTGAATTTCCCATTATCTTGTCAGCTTGACACCTATTGTTATGCTATAATCCCCAAGGCGGGCTGATAGGCGATGGGAGGGGTGCGCCGGATGCTGCTAAGAGCTGCCCCGCAATCTTGCGGCGTTTTCGATGCCGTGATCCCTGAAACTCGCCCTGAACCGGCCGTACGCCGTGTTCCGGCCCGGAGTGTGACCTCCGTCATAGCGCTGGAGCGGCCATGGGGTCATCTTATTCCCGAATCACCATTCTTTAATGCTCGCTCCGCCCCCGCCGGAGAGGGAGGGCAGCCATGAACGCAACGACCGTCGCTCAAGAGATGGCCTCCCATTTCCGGAAGCTGCTGGCCCTGGTGATCCTGGCCCTGCTGCTTGCGCTGCTGGTCGGCGGGCTGGCGACCAGCTCTGCCGACACGCCTACGCCCACACCCACGCCGACGCCCACTCCCACTCCCACTCCCACGCCTACACCTACACCGACGCCCACACCCGATCCCTGGGCCGACGCGGTCGTTGGCTTTGTGCAGGGACCGGATCCCTGTTGTCCGGGATTCGCCGATCCCTCCGCGGCCCTGGGGCCCCCGGACTTCTCCTGGGACCCCCTGAGCGGCTTCGTGGCCCTCGGCGAGGGTGGCGTGCTCACCGTCAGTTTCGACGCGCCGGTGCCGGACGGTCCAGGAGACGACCTCGCCATCTACGGTGACCCTTCTCTTGAGGACTCCGTTTCCGTGGCGCTCAGCACCGACGGGATAAGCTACCTTGCGGTCCCGGGCCTTTTCCCTGAGCATCTCGCCCTCATCGACATTGCTGACGCGGGTTTAGCGACCGTGAGATACGTCCGCATCACAGATGACAATGCCTTGCCTGTAAACGGGGCCGAGATCGACGCCGTCGGGGCGCCGCAAATACTTGTCGTCGATACCACTTCCGACGCCAGCCTCACCGCCTGCACCGCCGCCGCCGCTGACTGCAGCCTGCGGGGCGCCATAACCAACGCCGTCGCCAACGCCGGGGCCGCCATCATCACCTTCGACCCCACCGTTTTCCCGCCGGCCACCCCGGCCACCATTAGCCTGGGCTCCGCCCTCCCGGACCTCAGCGGCAACCACACTTACATCGACGGCAGCGGCACAGGTGTGATCGTGGACGGGGCGGGCTTCAACTGCTTTACAATCTCCGGCGACGGCAACACCATCGCCGGTCTCAACCTGATAGAAAATTGCTCCACGGGCATCTCCGTCACCGGGGCCGACAACACCGTCGGCGGCGTCAACGCGGACAACGACGACGACGGCCTGTTCAACGAGGACCTGCGGGACACAGTGGACAACGACGGCGACGACCTGATGGACGAAGATCCCCTGGAAGGCGGTATGGTCATCGGTCCGAACGGCAGGGGAGTGGAGATTTCGGGCGCGGCAGCCACCGGAAACACCGTGTCGGGCAACCACATCGGCGCCTACCCCGTCTTCAACGACCTCGGCGTCGTCATACAGTCAGGCGCCCAGAACAACACGGTGGGCGGCACGACCGCCGGCGAGCGCAACGTCATCTCCGGCAACAACGGCGGCGTCTTCATCGACGGCACCGGCACTACGGGGAACACCGTCAGGGGAAACTACATCGGTACCGACGCTGCCGGCATCGCTGCCCCGGGCCCCCCCACCCAACCAGGCGGCGTCCGCATACAGGCCGGCGCCCAGAACAACACCATCGGCGGCAGCACTACTCCCGGCACGTGCGACACGGGCTGCAACGTCATCTCCGGCAACGCCAATGTCGGCATCGTCATTACCGGGTCCGGCACCACAGGCAACACCGTCAGCGCTAACTATATCGGCACCAACGCCGCCGGGACGTCAGCCGTCGCCAATGGCGTCGGCATCTGGATAGATACCGGCGCTCAGAGCAACACCGTGGGTGGCACGACCGCAGGCGAGCGCAACGTCATCTCCGGCAACAGTGCGCAGGGCGTGAGGATTTGGGACACGGGGAGCACTGGGAATACCGTCTCGGGCAACTACATCGGGACGAACGCCGCCGGCAGCGGAGCCATTGCCAACGGCACGGGCGTGCGTATTGACCTCGGCGCGTCGGGCAACACGGTGGGCGGCAGCACCGCCGGCGAGCGCAACGTTATTTCGGGCAATAACATTGACGGCGTTCGGGTCAGCGGCAGCGACGGCAACTTCGTGAAGGGCAATTTCATTGGCACCAACGCCGCCGGCGACACTGCCCTGGCAAACGGCACCGACGGCGTCGTCATACAAGCCGGCGCCTCCGGCAACACCCTCGGCGGCACGACAGTGGGCGAGCGAAACCTCATCTCCGGGAACGCTGCCTCCGGGGTGTTCATCGCCAATTCAGGGACCACCGGTAATAGCGTCAAAGGCAACTACATAGGCACCAACCCCGCCGGGACGGCGGCGCTGGCCAACGGCGTCGGTATCACCATAACCGGCGGCGCCCAGAGCAACACCATCGGCGGCGCTACCTCCGGCGAGCGCAACGTCATCTCCGGCAACACCGGGGGCGTCGTCATCTCCGGCACCGGTACCAATGGCAACACGATCAAAGGGAACTACATCGGCACGGATCCTTCCGGTAGCGCGGCCATCCCCAACGGCGCCGGCGTGGTTATACGGATCGGTGCCCAGAGCAACACCATCGGGGGCACCAGCGCAGCGGAGCGAAACGTCATCTCCGGCAACAGCCTTGCCGGCATCTGGATCCGGGAACCCGGCACCAACAATAACACGGTCAAGGGCAACTACATCGGGACGAACGGCGACGGCAGTGGACCCATTGCCAACGGCATAGGCGTGCGTATCGACCTCGGCGCGTCCGGCAACACCATCGGCGGCGCTACTGCGGGCGAGCGCAACGTCATCTCCGGCAATATTGGCTTCGGCGTCTGGATTATTGACCCGGGCACCGACAGCAACTTCGTCAAAGGCAACTACATCGGCACGAGTGCCGCAGGTACAGGTGCTTTGCCCAACGGCGGCGGTATAAGCATCACTGCGAATGCGTTCAGCAACACCATCGGCGGCACCTCCATAGGCGAGGCCAATATCATCGCCTACAACGGCGAGAGTGGTGTGTGTGTCGACGGCGCCAGTACGACCGGCAACAGCATTCGCGGCAACTCCATCCACTCCAACACTCTATTGGGAATTGACCTCGCGACGGGAGCAGGCTGCGCACCGGGCGCCGTCACCCCCAACGACCCCGGCGACGGCGACACTGGCCCCAACAACCTGATGAACTTCCCCGTCATCGACTCCGTCACCTTCGACGGCGTACACACGACCATCTCCGGCACCCTGGACACGATCCCCCCGATCGAGACGGCCACCGTGGACGTCTACGCCACGGATGTGGCCAACCCCACCGGCACGCCCCCCGGCTACGGCCAGGGCCGCGCCTACGTGGGCTCGACCACGCCGGATGCGCTGGGGGACTGGACGCTGGTCGTCAGCGGCTTTCCGCCCTACGCGGTCTTCACCGCCACGGCCACCTCCGCCAACCCCAGCACCTCCGAGTTCTCCCAGGCGTACACGCCTACTGTCGGAGACGGCCTCGCACTCACCAACATCGTTCGGAAGGGAGAGACGACGCCGCTGGGCGGGACGTACGTCACCT
>MGNZ01000063.1:0-7226 GCA_001795235.1 Chloroflexi bacterium RBG_16_64_32
TATGTTCTTGCGGTCACAAGGGACCGTGACGCCAAATCCCTGCATTTCGCGGGGACCGGGGAACAGGTAAACCGGGGTGAATCTCGCCTGCAGCGAGTAGGGTTAGCCTTTCAACCCGAACCCGTCAGCTAACCTCGGCGGCGACAGAAAGGCCACACCAGCGGAGCTGGTGGCTGGCTTTTTTATTGCCAAGCGAAGAGGAGGTTGGGTCAATGCAGACTGCTCCGCCAAGGAATTGTCCCAGGTGTAGTGGGTCTATGCTTCTCGAGGAGGACTGGCACGGTGCCTACAGCACCTGCCTCGCCTGCGGCTATGTGTATGAGTTCGGCGCCACCGCCGCCCTGGAACTGGAGAACGAGGGCAACGGCGAGCACCGCCAGAGGCGGCGCCAGCCTTCCCACGGCAAGCTCCGGCTGTAGCCTACACCAATTACCGCCATTGATTGGGGCGCTTCCACGCGTTGGGGGCGCCCCTCTTCTTTGACTGTCGTTGTCTCCGCCCCTACCCTGCGCTAAACTGACGCTGCCCCCAGTCAAAGGAGGCCGCACATGCCCTACATTCGCATCTCCCTGATGACCCCCGCCGAGGGCAAATCGGACGAGGTCAAACGGCTGAACCAGGAGCTCTCCGCATTCTACATCGCCCAGGATGGGTGCCTACAATCGTTCGTGATCACCGCTGCCGACGGGTCAGGAGAACTGGGCCGCGTCAGCATCTGGCAGTCCGAGGCCACGGCGGATCACGCCGCCAGCCACGAGCACTCAATGTCGCTGCGCTCTCGAGTGCACCTCGCGGTCAAGCGCGGACACGTGGACCGCTCCTTCCTTGCCCCATGACATCCCATCGCGGCAGGCCTACCGCCCGCGACACTCAAGACCAGTACGCGCGCCAGGCCCGCAACTACGCCGACAGCAGCCTTCACCGCCGCGGCGAGAGCCTTGACGCGGTGCGCCGGCTGGCCGCCGCCACCGCCGGCGACACCGTCCTCGACCTGGGCACGGGCACCGGGTTCACCGCCTTCGCGATGGCCGCCGACGCCGCACGCGTCATCGCAGCCGACCTGACGCCGGAGATGCTGGCCCAGGCCCGCCGCCTCGCCGGGGAGATGGAGCTCGACAACAGTCCGGAGTGGACTATGGCGGCGTCTGAGCATCTGCCCTTCCGGGACAGCTCACTGTCCTTGATCACCTGTCGCTACGCCAGCCACCACTTCCACGACTTGCTGGGTTCGCTATGCGAGCTGGCCCGCGTGCTTGCTCCCGCGGGCAGAGTGGTCATCTGTGATGTCGTAGCGCCCGAGGCGCGGGGGATGGTGGAGCTAATGAACGACCTTGAGCAGATCCGTGATCCCACCCATGTCTGGGACCATCCCCTATCGCAATGGCGAAAGGAGCTCCTCCCCGCCGCCGGCCTCGAAGTCCGTGATGTGGTGCCGGGGAAGAACCCACAGCTCTTCAGCGAATGGGTGCACCGGGCGGGCACCCCCCGGCCGGCGGTGGAGCGGCTAGTCGAGATGTTCGCCGCCGCCTCAGAAGAGGCGCGCCGGGCATTCGAGGTACGCCGCCAAGGGGATGAGATCTTCTTCTCCTGGCCCAACGCAACGATCCTGGCAACCGGGCGTTAACACCGGCGTTCGTCCGCGCCTACCGCGCCTTTACCCGCTTCACGCAAGGTTCACGCCGCCTGCACGCACCGGGGCTGGTGCGTCCTATCAGGCGCGCCCTCGCCGTTGATATACTTGTCTGCGCTCAATCCACGCACCCCGTGTCTCCTCAGCCCCGTAACCGCATAGGGGAGTGGAGTACATGGAGTTCGAACCGGAGACATCCGCCTCAAGCCCTGTCGGGCTGAAGGCCGCCGGAACCGTCATCTTCGTCGGACACGCCCGTCTCCCCCACAGCTTGGCGCCGCGCGACTCGTCGCTGGTCGTGTCCGTCGAGCTGGAGGCGGACACAACCTCGGGTGAGATCGTCTGCGTGGGTGCGAAGGCCGTCCCCGACCTAGGGTCAAGGCTCCTCTCGTCGGTCCTCATCGGGCACAACATCAACGAGAGTCCAGCCAACCTGATTGAGGAACTCCGTCGTCGCTACATCTGCCCCTCGCAGAAGGCCGTATCCACGGCCGTGCTCAACGCATTTGAAGCGTATCAGCGATACCGCCAGGTCGGACTACAATAGCCCTCCCTTGATCGGCAGCCGTCGCCCAGGCCCGCGCCCTGCGGCACTCCCACGGCTGCTGATTTTCTTCTCCTTTTCCACTGCCCCTATCTAGGTGTCCACGCACAATTCACTCCCCGACGCCAAAGCGGGCTTGCTTTCCGTCAGTGAGGCCGCTAACCTAAAGGTGGACAGCGATAGATACGCGAAAGCCGGGTCACATGACACGCGTAGAAGAGTCCAAGGGAGGGATGGGAGAGATGGTCTCTCCGCTACCGGAGAATGAGGCCAGTTACTCGCCTTTGCAGTTGCACTTCCTGCGCAGGCTGAATCGTTTGCTCCGCCTGCGGCACGAGCAGAGCCGCGAACTCAACGGTGACGGCGTGCGGCTCATCGACAGGGCCATCTACTCCACCTACTGCGACGCCTGCGACGTTGGCGCCGCCGACCATGCCCAGGGCCTCCTGCGCCGCCTCCCGGTATCTTCCAGCGGACGCAGCGAAGGCTAGCAAGCCTCCCCTCGCACGCGGCCCACGCGCCTTTACGGTCATAGCCCTGTTGCCCACCTTCAGGCGTCCTCCGCTGTCACCACATT
This sequence comes from Chloroflexi bacterium RBG_16_64_32, assembly GCA_001795235.1. Lineage (GTDB taxonomy): Bacteria > Chloroflexota > Dehalococcoidia > SM23-28-2 > RBG-16-64-32 > RBG-16-64-32. Next base: position 2,752 of record MGNZ01000063.1, read on the forward strand.
GCGCAGCACCCCAATTCCGCTCACCTCCACCTCCACCACATCACCAGCGCTGAGCTGGCCCGTCTCCCCCGGCGTGCCCGTGAACACCAAGTCGCCGGGCTCCAGCGTCATCGCCTGCGAGGCGAAGCTCACCAGAGCGGCGACGCTATGGATCAGCGCCGACGTGTTCGCCGCCTGCACCTCCCGGCCGCCGAGCCGCGTGCGCAGCTCCAGGTCTGCCGGATTCAGGCCTGTGGCGATGAACGGCCCTATCGGTGAAAAGGTATCGCTGCCCTTGGCCCGCCACCATTGGAGATCGCCGCGCTGCCACTGGCGAGCGGATACGTCATTGCCGCAGGTGTAGCCGAAGACGTGGTCCAGCGCTTCCTCACTAGCCACACCGCGGCACGTGCGACCGATGACCGCGACCAGCTCACCCTCGTAGTCAACGCGGCCGGCGCCCCGGGGCAGAATGATCGTCTCCCCCGGGCCGATGATTGAAGACGAAGGCTTGAGGAACAGCGCCGGCTCCGACGGCGCCTCCGCCATTCCGGTCATCCGCTGGCTCCCCGCCACGTGAGACGGGTAGTTGACGGCGGCGGCCAGTATCTTGCCCGGACGCAGCGGCGCCAGCAGCCGCACAGAGTCCAGCGCGATAGCCTCATCCGACACGCGGTGTCTCCCGAAGAGATCACCCTCGATCGGCCGCACGTGGTCTTCATCCACGAGCCCGTAGGACTCCTGCTGGTGGTGACGGAAGCGGGCGAACAGCATCGGGCTCAGAATGGTATGACTATTCGGCGGAAATTCTCCATGTAGCGCCCGTCCTCGTTCTTCCAGAAGGCGCGGATCTGGTCCAGACGGGCGGCCATTTCCGCCATCTGGCTTGCGTGCTTGCTCAGCGCCTCCAGCTTGAGGTCTATGACATCCGTTATGTCCACACTGAAGTTGGTGTCGCTGGCGCTCCAGAGGTACACCTCTTTGGTGCTGTGGGGCTCCAGACCCTCGTTTAGGAGCTCCGGAAACGTGGGGCGATTCCGGGCCAGCGGATAGACCGCATCAAGGGCGACAGTGCCGGCGGTACGGTGGTCCCGGTGGTTGACGAACATGTTACGCACTATCTGGTTCGGATCGTGGCTGAACACGGTGTAGGGCCGAATCGTGCGGATAGCGCGCACCACATCGCGGGCATACTCCGGAGTGTACTCCAGTTCCCCATCGACGTACTCCAGGAAGAACACCTCCTTGCCTCCCACGACTTGGACGGCCGCTCGCTGCTCCTCTCGCCGCAGTGGCGCCAGCTTCTCCGGCGTCATCTCCGGGTCATCGGATCCCTTGGAGCCGTCGGTGCAGATAAGGTAGTACACCTCCCAGCCCTGACGCGCCCAGAGGGCGATAGTGCCGGCAGCGCCGAACTCCGAGTCGTCCGGGTGAGCGGAGATCACCAGCGCCCTCTTGTTGGGCCGGCCGCCGTCGTCCGGTATCTGAATGTCTTCCAGACCGCTTCCCACAGTTCATCCTTTCCAGCGATGGTAGCTCAGCGATTGTATAGGGGACGTGCGGGTATTGACAACCGAACGGATGGTCTCTAAACTAGTGTTCTAGCGAACAAAGGTTCCATAACTTGTCAGGGAGACCGGCTATGAAGGAGCTCTCGGCTAGGCAGCGGCGCATCATTGGTTTCATTGGGGAGTTCATAGGCGACCGCGACTACCCCCCCAGCATCCGCCAGATCCAGGAGGCCTGCAAGATCAGCTCCACCTCCGTTGTGGACTACAACCTGCGCATCCTGGAGAAACTTGGCTACATCCGGCGCGACCGTGAGGTGTCCCGCGCTATCGAGCTCCTGCAGCCGGGTGGCCGCCGCCCCCGTGTAGCCACTGTGCCAATCATCGGCACAATCGCCGCCGGTCAGCCCATCCCCGTCCCCACGGCAGACACCTGGCAGTCCCTTGACCCGGACGAGATGCTGGAGGTCCCGCCGGATATGGTGGCGGGCCGCGAAAACGTATACGCCCTGCGCGTGAAGGGCAATTCCATGATCGACGCCCTGGTGAACGACGGCGACGTAGTCGTCATGGAATCGACGTCTGCCGGCCAGAACGGGGAGATGGTGGCGGCTTGGCTCAAGCGGGAGCAAGAAGCCACCCTGAAGCGCATCTACAGGGAAGGGTCCACCGTCCGCCTCCAGCCCGCAAACGAGACGATGCAGCCCATCCTCACCGACGCCGATAACGTAGAGGTCCAGGGCCGCGTCATCGGCGCCATCAGAGAACTCTCCTAGCAGCGGGCGTCGCCCCTCCATCAAGGTTATAATCTCTCCGTAGCCTGCGTTCCATCGCCAGGCCAGGCAAACTGGAGAGGTCGGCGTTTGCTGGACGAGCCTATTCTCCGCATCGAGGGCCTTTGTGCCCAGTTCAACAGCACTGAAGGGGCCGTAAAGGCGGTGCGCGATGTCTCCCTCTCGCTGAGGCGGGGCGCCACCCTGGCCCTTACGGGCGAAAGCGGCGCTGGCAAGACCAGCGTTGGCCTGGCCGTGCTCAAGCTACTGCCCTATCCGGGCCGCATCACCGCCGGCCGAATCTGTTTCGATGGAACGGATATCCTCACCCTCTCGCCGGAAGAGATGCGGCGGCTCCGCGGGAGCAAGATCGCGATGGTGTTCCAAGACCCCGCCACTGGCCTGAACCCCGTCCTCACGGTGGGCGCGCAGGTGGAGGAGATCATTACCGCCCACCTTCCGGTCTCCAAACGCGAGGCCCGCAAGCGCAGTCTGGACGCCCTCGCCCAGATGGGTCTCCCGGAACCGGAGGAGGTGGCTCGAAGCTTCCCCTTCCATCTTTCCGGAGGAATGGCCCAGCGCGTAATGATCGCCATCGCCACCGCCCTAAACCCCAAGATCCTCATCGCCGATGAGCCAACCTCCGCCCTCGACGTTACCGTCCAGGCGGCAATCCTGGACGACTTGCGCCAGCTTCAGCAGCGGTCCGGCACCTCCATCCTTCTCATCACCCACGACCTGGGCGTGGTCGCCCAGATGGCCAACGAAGTCGCCGTCATGTACGCCGGCTCCATCATCCAGGCAGGCCCCGCGCCCACCGTGTTCCAGCGGCCGCGGCACCCCTACACGTGGGCGCTTCTCAGGAGCCGTCCCCGCTGGGACCAGGACCAGGCCCGGCCCCTGCCCGCCATACGCGGGTCGCCGCCCGACCCGGCAGATCTGAGCGAGGAGTGCCCTTACCTGCCGCGCTGCCCTAAGGCCACCAGCGTCTGCCGCGCGGAGCCTGCGCCCGCCCTGTCCGAGATGGAGCCCCATCACTTCGCGGCGTGCTACAACCCGATCTACACCGGCGAGGATGCCGCCGGCCCCGGCTAGGCCCGAGGGACTGGTCTGGGCGCCGCGGCCAGGTCATTTACCAGGAGCTCCAGCGCCAGCTCGTCATCGTAGATGCCGCGCTTGATGTGCAGGTCCGCCTCCAGCAGCCGCCGGAAGGCCGCGCGCAGGCGCGCCGGAGGATAGCGCGGCGCCTGCTCCAGCAGCTTTTCCGCGGCGAAAGGCTTTGCCCCGAGGCGTTCGCCTATCTGGCGAGAGGTGGCGCCGGTCTCTAACATCTCGCGGGTCAGGGCCAGGCGGCGGTACTGCCACTGTATCATCGAGAGGATGTAGGAGGCGTTTTTCCCTTTGGCGAAGAGACGGCCAAGAAGTTTGAGGGCGGCGGCAGACCTCCCCTCCACGATGGCATCGAGCAGGCTCCAGACCTCCAACTCGCTCACGTCGCTCACGAGATCCCGCACGTCGTCCTCCCCTACAGGCCGGCCGCCGGCGTAGACCGACAGCTTCTCCATCTCGCCGGCCATCGTCCAGAGGTCATTCCCCACATACTCGACCAGCAGTTTGACCGCTCCGGCGCTCAGGGTGAGGCCGAGAGACTCCGCGCGGTGCCGGACCCAACCCTCCACGGCAGGCGTGGAGAGACGACGGAACTCGCGGACTTCCCCCTTCCCCTTGAGGGCGTCCCGCAGCGCGTTCTCTCCCTGAACCTTGCCGTCTATCAGCACCAGATCGGTTGACGGCGGCATCCGGCTCACGTATTCGACCAGCGGCAGCCAGGCCGCCGCCTCCGCCGGTGGCCGACCGCCGCGACGTCCGCGGCCGGCGCCGCCCAGCCGCGACAGCAGCCCCTCAACGATCACCAGCCGGTGAGCGGATAGGAACGGCACGGTGTCGCATGAGGCCGTTACCTCCGCCAGGCTGGTCTTCGCCCCGTCCAGAACGGTCGTGTTGGAGGTGAGCATGCCATCCCCGTCCAGGGAAGAGCGCAGCTCGTCCAGCCTTTGGCGAACGGAGAAGGAGTCGTCGCCGTAGAAGACGTGCAGCATGGGACCGGCCTCAGAATATCACACGTCAATCTGGCGGGAGTGCGTGGGAGTCGAACCCACCCGCCCCGATGCTGTCGGGGCGCAACGGTGTTGAAGTTCGCCGGCGGCCCTCCCGC
>MGNZ01000063.1:7260-8597 GCA_001795235.1 Chloroflexi bacterium RBG_16_64_32
ACGAGTCGCGGGCGATCTGCGCCTGGTGCTTGCCACGGCGCAGATCGCCCGCTCCCCGTACTTCTTCAGGAGCGCGATCGGGCGTCCGTTGGCGACCGTCTGAAGACGTGTCGGGTCGAGTGTTCTATTCGGTCAGTCTCCTGTCACACTCGCAGAAGGCTGACCGATATCGACCCCGCGGACCACGCCCGCCCTCCCTTCGGCGACATTCTGCTCCCAAGTCGCCGAGCAGTCAATGACCTGCGGTCAAGGACGCCAGCTTCCCACGCGGGCTACCCTGTCACCGCTGCGAGGAGCTGGCAGCCGGATGAGGGCGCGACACAGGTCCGCGACCTAGAAGAGTGGTGGTGAAGATGCCGATGCGAAGAAGCACGGCGGTCTGGATCGATAAGCGTGACCGAGCCTGGCGCAGGCGGTGCTACCTCAGGTGTCTCGACAAGCACCTGCGGGCGCTGGACGAGGCCGCCAGCGAGACCCCAGGACTCGGCGCTGTCTACGGTCGGCTGCACCGGAGCTACGGCGTTCTGCCCTGGGAGACCGTGCCGGCGCCGGCGCTCCGGGTCGATCGACGCAAGACAGCCGACCTCCGCGAGCGGTTCCTAGCGGCACTCCGACAGCTTGATCTGTAACCGGCTCGCTGGGAACAGGTGGCGCCTAGCCGGGCCAGCGCCTCGTTCGCACGACCTCTAAGGGCGCGGTCTGGCCAATGACCTCCACTACGGTACGCGATCCCCGGCGATGGTAGATCAGATCCAGGCTCGCCTCGCCTACCCGCAGGCCGGACAGTCGCACGAAGTCCAACCAGAAGGGAAGCCGCGGTCGCACGACGTACAACCGCCCGTGAGGAGCGTCCGGTGCGAGGCCCAGAATGGAGGTTAGAAGGAAAGGCAGCGCCGCGGCCGCGAACGCCTGCGGGCGGCAGGCCACGAGGTAGGGCACCGGAGCGAGATGCGCCGACCGGGGCGCGCCGCTGAACAGCTCCGGCAGACGGTAGTACGGGAAGCTGAACGCGGCGTCGCAGATCCCTGTCGCCAACTCATTCAGCTCAGCCTCTGCGCCGTAACGTTTGAACCCGGCCGCGATCAGGGCGTTGTCGTGGGGCCATATGGTGCCCACGTGATACCCCATAGGGTTATACCGCCTCTCGCTGCTACTCAGCGTGCGAATTCCCCAACCGCTGAACATGTCGTTGCGCATCAGCCGTTCGATCTGACGGCGAGCCCTCGCCGTCGTTGGAGCGCCGCTCCACAGTAACTGCCCAGCGTTCGAAGTGAGAACCCTCGCGGGCTTCTTGTCCGCGTCCAGGGCGAGCGCGTAGTAGCCTTCGGGGTGCCAGA
>MGNZ01000064.1:0-1012 GCA_001795235.1 Chloroflexi bacterium RBG_16_64_32
CGGTGCCCTGCACCTCCACCAGCTCGCCCTCCTCCGTCATCACCACGTTGAAGTCGACCTCGGCGGCGGCGTCCTCCTCGTAGTTCAGGTCGAGCACGGGCGCCCCTTCGATGACGCCGGCGCTGGTGGCCGCCACGGCGCAGCGCAGCGGGAACGACGGCAGAGACCCCTTCTCCACGAGCTTGTGTATCGCCTGGGCGAGGGCGACGTAGGCCCCCGTGATGGCCGCGGTGCGGGTGCCCCCGTCGGCCTGGATGACGTCGCAGTCCACGGTGAACGTGCGCTCGCCCAACAGGTCGAGCTGGCAGACCGACCGCAGGGAGCGGCCGATGAGCCGCTGTATCTCAGACGTGCGGCCGCCCGTGCGGGTGCGCTCACGTCCCGTACGGGTGAGCGTGGAGCGGGGAAGCATCCCGTACTCTGCGGTAATCCAGCCGGAGCCGGTCCCCCGCACGAACTGGGGAACTCCGTCCTCCACCGTCACGGCGCAGATCACGGCAGTGTTGCCGGTCTTGATCCGGGCGGAGCCCTCCGCGTAGAGCAGGTATCCGGTCTCGATGCTGACCGGCCGGAGCTCATCGGGATGACGGCCGTCGGAGCGGATCATGGCGTGGGCGAGTATAGCACCCGCGGCCAGCCCGAGCGAGGGGAGCTACGGCGCCAGCGTGACCGGTATCTGGCCCACGTTGACGGGGCTGCCGTCGCGAGCGCTGGCCTCGTAGACCCAGATGCAGGCGGGTGTGGGCGCGTCCACCGCAAAAGCGACGTCAATCGAGAACGGCGCCAGTACCCCGACGTCAATGGCGTCAGCGGTGTCGAACGTCTCCACGATGGGGTTACCGTCGGCGTCAAAGATGCCGACCTGGTAGGTGGCCTCGAAGGCGATCACCTTGCCGCTGATGGTGACCGGGCTGGTGACGGTGTCCCCCGCGCTGGGCTGGTCGATGACCTGGACCTCGGGCGAAGCGGGGTCCGGGTTGGGAGCGCAGATCTCCCCCTCGCTGGTAGGCGT
>MGNZ01000064.1:1047-1196 GCA_001795235.1 Chloroflexi bacterium RBG_16_64_32
CCTGCTGGATCGAAACCGTCACGCCGGGGGCGACGATCTCCACGGTCGGCTTCGTCCCATCGTCGCCGCCGTCCTCGCAGGCGGCGAGCAGTGCGACGAGAGTGAGGGCCGCAGCGAGCAGTATTGCTTGTTTCATGTCTCCTCCCTGC
>MGNZ01000064.1:1265-8184 GCA_001795235.1 Chloroflexi bacterium RBG_16_64_32
CCGACCACGGCGATGACACCAATCCCCGCTGCAACGAAAATCCAGCCTCCTAGCCCGCCGGCGAATTCCTTGGGGCTACCACCGCCGTCCGGCACCATGCCCGGCAACAGAGCGGGAGTCGGAGTTGGCGATCCTGCAAGCGTTGCGACGGGAGCCGGAGTTGGTGACGCTGCAGGCGTTGGGGCGGGAGTTGCTTCTTCGGCAAGTGTGAACCTTGTTATCTCAGGCGTGCTGGAAAGCGGGTCAGGACGCGCTGGCCAGGTCGGGCTAAGGCTAGGTTCAGCAGTCGGCGTCTCGGATGGGGCAGTGACAGTGATTCTCGCTTGGTCGATAGCAAACGGCAGTACAGGCACGTGGTTATCAAGCACGAGCAGCACAGTCACGTCGTGGGGACCGGTGGTGACACTCTCGAACGTGTGAGTGAGCCGGTCTGAAGCTGCGTAGATCGCCTCCGGGTCAGTGGGGATCGCGGGTTGGCCGGGCATGATAACCGGCTCCACGTCCAAGTAGTAGATTATGTGCCCTTGTTCCGGGGTCGCGCCAGTACCCGCGGGTGGTACGAGCATAAAGCCCGTGACCTCCACTTGAACTGTCACATTCAGGCCTACGACGGCCGCTCCCTGGGCAGGCGAAATGATGCCTATGCTTGGGTGCTCCTGACCGAAGGCAAAGCTCACTCTCGCAACGGATACAAGTAGACACAACACCAAGACAGGCCGCATATCAGACGCGTCTACTAAGGGCCGATAGTGGGTACGCAGACTGATGAACCGATGGTTCCTGTAAAGCTCCCCATTTGCTCACACACCCCATCTGATGAGTATGTCTGGGATACATTTATCCACCCGGCGACATCTGGAGTGACAGCCGTAACGTGGCTTGAGCGGGGTGCTAGCGGGATCACGACCATGACAAGGATGATAGCGGCGAGAATCAGGCCAGGCACCCTGAGTTCCCATGGATGTGCCCTACTCGTGTCTCGGCCGCGGCGATGGTTGGTCGTGCTCGATATGGTTGTTGCAGGGGCTGAAATGTACCACCAGGCCGCTAGTTGGATCCTGTTCCGCACCTCACACTTGCGGAAGATGTTCCTCAGATGTGTCTTGACCGTGTCTCGGCTGACGAAAAGCAGATTGGCGATCTCGATTGTCGACCGGCCTTCCGCGGCTAGCTCGGCAACTTGCGTTTCTCGGCGCGAGAGCGGCGGCCTGACAGAGACGGCCATCAGGAAACAATCTAGGCACAGGCGGCAACTTTGTCAAGGCATTTTCACACTTTCTTCACCCATTCATCACCCGTTTGGGGTATGTCTATCGCCGTCATATGCGGTCAATCTCATAGCTGTGACCATTGTCTCTTTAGTAGGGAGGAACGATGATCAAGCGTGTGGCACTGCTGACGATCCTTCTGGCAACGACGGGCCTGATCGCAGCGCTCTTTTGGACGAGGGGGCCGTCCGACCCCGTCGTTGCCCTCCCCGAAAGCGCTCAGGCCCGATATTTCGACGTTACGGTGACCACCCTAGACGGCAAGGAGTTCCAGCTTCCTGATAAGACCGTTACCTGCTCCTTGGAGTTCACCGCCGCGGTGGAGGACGGGGTCTACAACTGTCCGGCACCCTTCGATTTGGAGTCGCTTCTGGCGCCACCGCAGGTGTCTGAGAGTCCCAGGAGTGCCAATGATTCGGCGCTCATCGAGATAGACGCGGGCACGATAGTCTGGGGCCTTCCCGCAAGTTCCTGGCAGACCGCACAGATACAGTACGGCGCAACTCTCTCTTCGGCCAACGTACTCTTAGGCGAAGAACTTACCGGCGGAGAAGCGGGACACATTGAGAACATCGTATCGCCGGAAATCTCGCGTGGTGTACACCCCAGCTACTTCTACTACAGAGCCAAAACCAATGCCTCCGGCTATATGGGGACTGAGTGGCTGGCGAGAGGCATTCAGTAGCTGCGCCGCACCCTCTACCGGGCGTAGCCGAGCACTGATGGCACGCACGATACTCATCGTCGCCGGCTACGGCCCCATCGCCGACTGGATGCGCAGGTGCTTAGAGGTCGATGGCTACGTGCCAGCCATAGCGACGGACCCTGACGAAACCGTCAGAATGGTTCTGCTTCTCAATATCGCCTTGATTGTCGCCTGGCCTACAATTTCGGGTTGTAGGGACGAGCAGGTTCTCGCCGCGGTCGGTGCCCACCCGAATGCAGACGGAATTCCAGTTCTATTTGCCAAGTTCCAGCGCCCCTGTAGCCTGCGAGCGATGGACGACTGGATCAGGGTCCCGCTCGCCGCAGACGAACTCCTGCTGAAGGTGCGCTCTGTGCTAAGCGTTCAGTCGGCACCACGGCGCACGCCGCTCAGCGATTGTAGCCGATCAGCGCCCGGTCTCGATCCACAGCCGCTGCCCGTCAGTCGTGACGGTGACGTCACCGTGCAGGTCGGTGCGGAAAACGGCGTCGCCGCCCAGGCGCTCGAGCACCTCCGGCGACGGGTGCCCGTAGCGGTTGTCCTCCCCGACCGAGATCACGTCAACCAGCGGACCTACGGCGGACACGAACTCGCTGGAGCTGGACGTATCGGAGCCGTGGTGCGGCACCTTGTACACGGCCGCCCGCAGGTCGGCGCCTGAGCGGACGAGAGCGGCCTCCCGTGCCGACTCGATGTCGCCGGTGAGCAGGAAGGACGCCCGGCCCATGGTCAGCTTGATGACCAGCGAGCCTTCGTTGGGGTCGCCGCCCGGCGGGGCGGAGAGGACAAGGAGACGGGCCCCGCTCCCCAGGTCTATCGTCTGACCGGGCACGGCCTCGTGGTAGGCAGGCGACTCCTCCCGCAGCGCCTCCTCCCAAGCGTCGAAGGCGGCCGAGTCGCCCTCTATCGGGCTGGCCACTACCGATCCGACATCATAGCGCTGGAGGACGGCGGGCAGCCCCCCCAGGTGGTCTTCCTCCGGGTGCGTCAGGACCACGATGTCGATCCGCCGGTCGTAGAAGGGGAGACGGCGGCCCAGGGCGGCGGTGATGGCGTCTTCGTTGGGCCCTCCGTCCACGAGAATGCGATGACGATCAGGCCCCTGGATCATGATGGCGTCCCCCTGGCCCACGTCCAGGAAGGTTACCGAGAGACGGCCGGGGACCGGCGCCGTCATTCCGAGCCACAATAGCACCGACCCCAGCGCCAGGATCAGGGCCATGCCTGACGCCGGGAGGAGCGCCCGCGTGCGCGCTGGGGTTTCAGGGCGCGGCACGACAGTTCGCTCGGGCCTGCGGCGCGCCAGCAGCCAGACGGCGGCCGCGAGGGCGCAGTAGTAGACGATGGCGTGGGCGGTGCCCAGTCCGCTCACCTCCGCCGAGGCCAGCGGCACGTCCGCAGCCAGACGGACGACGGCGACCATGTAGGCGGCGGGCGGCCAGACCAGCCAGCCCAGGACGCCGGCGGCGGACGGCAGTAGAGCGCCGACGGCCGCGGCCAGCGCCGCGGTCAGGGCGACCAGCAGGAAAGCGGGAACGGCCAGCAGATTCGCTACCGGCGCCACCAGCGAGACTCGCTGGAAGTTCACGGCTGTGATAGGCAGCGTGAAGGCGATGGCGGCCAGAGTGACAGCCGCCAGTTCTATGGCCGGCCGGGTGAGGGGAAACGCGGCCGTAGCTGACCACCGCTGCGTCAACGTTTGCGCCCGCTCCCTCAGCAGGGGAGCCAGAGTCATCAGCCCCAGCGTGGCCGCGAAGCTCAGTTGGAACGACACGTCGTGGGCGGCTTGAGGGTCGATGGCGGTCATCGCCGCCCCGGCCAGGACCAGCGCAACGGGAGCGGTGCTCTGGCGGCCGAGGGCGATGGCCATCACGTACAGGCTTCCCATTATCGCCGCCCGAACTACCGACGGCTCGCCGCCTACCAGCAGGGAGTAGCCGACGACAGCCGCCAGCGCCAGCCACGCCGCCGGCCTCCGTCCGATCGCCCAGGCCAGCGCCGCCACCAGCAGGCCCGCCACGAGGGTCACGTTCTGGCCCGAAACCGCCACCAGATGCGAGGTGCCCGTGGCGTTCATATCTTCGGTAAGGTCGGCGGGGAGCCGCGCTCGCTTGCCCAGGAGCACCCCTGTCGCCAGAGACGCCTCCGGCTCCGGGAGGGCGTCCGCCAGGGCACCCGAGAGGCTGCCCCGGACGTCGATCAGGGCGGAACGGAAGGCGCTCCCCTCGCCGTGGGCGAGCACTCGGGCCTGGGGATAGGCGATAAGAGAGCCGATCCCCCGCCGCGCAAGATACTCGCGATAGTCGAAATCGTCCAAGGCGGGCGGCGTCTGCAGCTCGCCCTGAAGCTCCAGCAGGTCACCGTACTGGTAGCGCGGAAACGGCGCGGCCCGCATCAGCACTCCGCCGCTGTCAGGGCGCCAGCTACCACCCCAGTACACCTCGCGCACGGCCAGGCGGTAGCGAACGGTGCTGCCCCGATCATCCGCTTCAGCGGCGACGACGGCGCGGAAAAGGATGTCGGAGCAGTCTTCGCCATTCCCAGAGGACTCATCTTCGGAACGGCAGTTGAAGCTGGCGATCCCGGACGGCGTATCCGGCGGGGCGGTGGAGTCGAATCGCCAGGCAGCGGCGAAGATCAGCGCGGCGCCTAGGGCGACGAGGCCCAAGGTCGATGCCCGCGGCCGCAGGGCGAAGGAGGCAGCCGCCAGGCCGGCGGCCGCAGCAAGCGCCGCCGAGAGGTCGGCGCCGGTGAACGCGGCGGCAGCGACGCCCAGGAGCCAGGCGAAGGCCAGGGCGCCGAGGATCACGGGCCCACCGTCACCAGGTCGGCGATCTCCTCGAAGACGGAGGCCGGGATCAGCTCCCGCTCCAGCAGCTCGTCCACGCTGCTGAATGCGCCATCCTCGTCGCGCGATTGAACGATGCGTCCGGCGCGCACCTCGCCGATCCCTGGGAGCGCCTCCAACTCCTTCGCGATGGCGGTGTTGATGTTGACCAACGGCCCCAGCGAGGCTCCCGCGGTCGCAGTCTGGCCCAGCCGCGGTACGACGATCGTGTCCTCGTCGCGGGCACGGCGGGCCAGGTCTACGGCCGCCAGGTCCGCGTCCTCGGTGGCCCCGCCGGCGTCCTCCAGGGCGTCGATCCAGCGGTCGCCGTCGTCCATGGGGTAGACGCCGGGACGCTGGACGGCGCCGGTGACATAGACGCTGATCTCCTCGGCGGGCACCTCGCCCAGGTCGATCTCGAGCGGTTCCGGCCCGCTGAAGCGATCCTCAAGCAGGAAGCCGATGCCGATCAGCAGCGGCACAGCGAAGACGGCGACGATGAGCCAGCGGTAGCGCTCCAGAAGATCGGGCACGGCGCCTCCGGGCAGGCTAAGAGGCGGCCTTGGCGCGAATATAGCGGCAAAGGGCGGATACCGTCAAGCCTTGAGGCGGTGTGGCCCTAAATCTGCATGGCGGTAGGCATGTTTTGTGTTTCGTTTAGGATCGCCCGCAGCGAGAGACAGGATCGCCGATAGACAGAGAGAGGCGCTCCGATTCCCGCTCGCGGGGGGGTGCGGATCAGGTTCGGAGCGCCGTTACCTCGGACGGTTGATGGCTCCGCCGCGGCGCGCGACCGCGAAGGGAGGGGGGCGCGGTGCTCCAACGGACGGTGGCGCCTGGGATCCCTACTCGCCGGAGGTCTTGGGCCCGCACGAAGGATGGGAATCGATAACGGCACCGCCACCGTTGCGCAGCCATTTATCTGCGTGCACTATAGCCGCCGGGCGAAGCCTACGCAGCCCGTGGTAAGTTAAGTATAGCCATTACGATATATAATGTCAACCATCGATTTAATCGAAGGCACCCACCTCCGGCGCGCGCAACTGTGAGCGATTTTCAGACGCCGGCCTCGGAGATCAACGCCTCGCTGGCCTCCCAGAGACGCCGCGCGGCGTCGTCGTCTTGGGCGATCCGTGTCGGCTCCGTCTCCTTCGAGTCGGCGAAGTACCTGCCGCTGACGCCGTCCACCTCGGGGGCCGAAGCCAGGTAGATGGAGGTCTCCGCGCCCTTCTCCGGCGAACGCAGGAACGGCCGCACCAGCAGATACAGCCAGGAGAACGGCGCCCTGACGTCGCCGTGGCCGGCGAAGCCGGTCGCCACGCTCCCGGGGTGGAGAGCGTTCACGGTCACGCCGGCGCCTTCGAGGCGTCGGGCCAGCTCACGGGTGAAGTAGATGTTGGCGAGCTTGGCGCGGCCGTAGGCCCGCAGGCCGCCGTAGCCTTTGGTGGACTGCAGGTCGTCGAAGTCGAGCCCGTTACGGGCGAAGCGGTGGGCGCGGGACGAGACGTTAACGATGCGGGCGGGAGCGCTGGCCTTGATGCGGTCGAGAAGGAGGCCGGTGAGGAGGAAGTGGCCGAGGTGGTTGACGCCGAACGTGGTCTCGAAGCCCTCCTCCGTCTCCGTCCGCTCGCTGAGGATGAGCCCGGCGTTATTGACGAGGACGTGGAGCCGGTCGTAGCGCTCTAGGAAGGCGGCGGCGAAGGCGCGGATCGAGGCGAACGAGGCGAGGTCGAGCGCCATCAGAGCCACGTCGGCGCCGCTGCGCCGGCGGATGTCGGCGGCGGCCTGCTCGCCCTTGACGGGGTCGCGCGAGGTGAAGACGACGGTGGCGCCGAGGCGGGCGAGGGCGACGGCGGTCTCCTTGCCGATGCCGGAGTTGCCGCCGGTGATGAGGACGGTCTTACCCTGCATGCTGGTGGTCATGATGGCCCTCCACGGTGGTGGTCTTGGTATACGGGGGCTATGTTACAACAGGGCAGGCGCGTTCCGCGTCCAGCCTGACTTGCCCGCGACCCGCCGCCCGACGCTGCCAACGCACTAGCCGAGCCCTGCATCCCTTCACCACACTGGCCGTTGTGCTATCCTCCCCCACGTGGACGCCGAGTGGGTGAACCGCTG
>MGNZ01000065.1:0-11059 GCA_001795235.1 Chloroflexi bacterium RBG_16_64_32
AAGATGGCGCCGCCACAGGACGAGCAGGGGGAAGCCGAGCACGACCACGGCGGCGCCGCCGGCCCAGAAAGTAGCCGTGATCGATGCGCGGTCCGCGAGCAGCCCCAGCAGGGGGGCGCTGGGGATCAGCACTAACGCCCGGACCAGGTTCGTCAGCGAGACTACGGTAGCCCGCTGCTCCGTGGAGACGCGCCGGTGCAGGTAGTCGGTCACTGTCGGCTGGGACAGGAACACCACCAGGTTGATGAACGGGAACGCGACCTGGGCGTAGACGGAGTCCCACAGCCCCAGCACGGTGTACGAGGCGACCAGGACGACGGGCATGAGGTAGAACGTCCACCGTTCGCCTATGGCGGCGACGATGCGGTAGGCGGCCACCGCGCCCACTATAGCCGCGATCCTGGTGGGCGTCTGCCACAGGCCCACCTGGCCCAGACCGATATCGTGCTCCCGCAGAAACGGCTGGAAGAAGAAGATCGGCGCGATGCTGCCTACACCTATGAGACCGTAGAACAGGACAGCGTAGCGCACATCGGGGCGCCGGCGCATGATATCGACGCTGTCGACGATCACGCGGCCATAAGTGAGACGGTGCGCCGTCCGCGCCTCTGGCGCCGGCTCGGTGAAGGTAGCGGCGACGAGCACGGCGAGGAAGGCGAGCCCGCCGCTGAGGACGATGGGGAAGGAGAGGTTCGTGGCGGCCGCCACCGGCGCTCCCAGGAGGGTGCCGGCCAGGGCGGCCGCAGTCAGCAGGCCCCAGGCGCGGCCGTACACACGGGGGTAGTCTTCCTCCCTGCCCAGCGCCTTCAGCGTGTCGTACAGGAAGGCGGACTCTGTCCCGAACAGGAGGGCGAAGCCGATCCCCCAGATGAGGTAGGACAACAGGATCACCGGGAATGATGTGGCCAGGCCGAACACGGTCACGGCCACGGTGAGCGCGCAGGCCGCCGCCACCAGAGAGGGCTTGCGCCCCCAGCGGTCGGCTATGGCGGCGGCGGGAATTTGGAGTGCGACGATGCTCAGCCAGAAGGGCACGTCCAGCAGCGTCACCTGTCCCAGGGTGAAGCCGCGCTCCTCCGTAAGGTAGATGATCCATATCGGCCACCAGAGCTGGAGGTTCAGGAAGAACTGAAACAGGTAGAACTTGGTGATGTTCGCTCGATAGCGGGCGGCCAAATGGTCGTCGGAGAGGGATCCGGGCGACCCCTGCAAGGTGGGACCTCCCTTCGAAAATCAGGGGCGACTAACTCGGGACGCTAGTTACTTATAGCAGGCCGGAGATAGAGGCAGAAGGGGCCGGGGGCGCTCAGAAGTCGAGATCGAAGAAGAACAGGCCCGGTGCAAGACCGCCGACGGTGTCGGTCTCCGCGATATTCGCCAGCACCCCCATCACCACGGCGAACACGGCGAAGCCCGTGATGTTGGCGACCAGCGCTTGTTGCGGCTCAGCGCTGGACGAGGCCTGGATGGCGAAGTGAGTGAGCAACACTGCGACGGCCAGGGAGAGCACGCCAAAGGGCACCGTGAAGCCCGCGATAGCCACGAAGACGCTCAGCGCCACCGGCGCGAACGCGAACCCCATCGTGCGGATCAGTTCGTAGAAATCGGTGCGGGCGCCGTAAGCCCGGGCCAGCACCTGGAATACCATGTAGACCCAGATGAACCAGGCCAGCGTCTGGAGGATACTCCCAGCGATGAGCGATTTGAAGAAGACTTCGCTCGCTGTCACCCCGTCGGTCTGGGCAGCCCACAGCCAGGAGCCGATCCCAGCCATGACGCTTGCGCCAAGCACTACCATAACCGCACCCAGCGTGGCAGAGGGGTCCGCCCGGATTTCGTCGAACGCGCTCAGATCAAGGCGGAGCAACCTGCCCACCCAGCCGCCGACGCCTCGCAGGTTGGCGCCGCGATAGCTCATTTGCCACCCCCTCTCGGTGGACTCAGCGCCGCGTCCGCAGTCTGGCGCCCGTGTCGGAGGGTCTTCATCTTCTGAACTGATTAACGCAGAGAACGCTTGGCAGGTATACCGGAACGGCGGGGAAATCGGTCAGGCGTGTTGGACGTCTTCCGTACAACCACCAGGGTCGGCGGCGTCTCCGCGCCCGGAACGTCGAGAGGACGAACCGACTCCACGACGCCGCCGCAGGCCCTCAGCGCCGCCGCCGCCTCGCTCACTTCGCGGCGGGCGCGGCTCCCTTTGGGGGCCGCCAGCAGCCCGCCAACTCGCAGAAACGGTAGGGTCAGCTCCACCAGAGCGGGCAGCGGCGCCACAGCCCTGGCCAGCGCCAGGTCATAAGCCTCGCGGTGCCGGGGTTCGCGGGCCACATCCTCAGCGCGCCCGTTAACGACGGTCACGTCTTCCAGGCCCAGACGCCCCACCAGATGTTCGAGGAAGGCGGCGCGTCTGCCGTGCGCTTCCACCAGAGTTAGCTTCAGCCCGGGACGGACGATCTTCACGGGGAGGCCCGGGAAACCGGCGCCGCTGCCGACGTCGATTGCGGTCCCGCCCAGAGGGCCCATCATTTCGAGGGCGACGAGAAGGGCCAGGGGCTCCAGAAAGTGCCGGCGCTGCACGGACTCCGGCTCGGTGAGAGCGGTGAGGCGCAGCCGCGGGCGGGCCGCCTCCAGCTCCTCCAGATAGCGGCGGAAGGTTTCGAGCTGCCCCTGGGTGAGCTCAAATCTTAACCATTTCGCTCCGCGCGCGAGAGTATCCATCCTGTAACGGCGCCCATTGGCGTTCGTCTAGTCTTATGGAAATAAGGAGGCGGGGAGCGCTGGCCTGGAAACCTAACTCCCCGCCAGAGAGGGCGCTGAGGGCCATTGGCCCCAACGCACATCTGGATTATAGCACGTGGCACAACACACAGCATCGCTCGACAGACCGCATACACGCTCCCCATTCTTTGCCCTTTTCGTCCTGATCGCCACACTGCTCGCCGTGGCAGCCATGCCCCGAGGGGCACAGGCTGCCATTGATGGAGAAGAACAGGCCTTCCTCACTCTGATAAATGACTACCGCCAGGCCAATGGCCTGGGCACGCTTTCGTTCGACTCCCAGCTCAACAACGCCTCCGAGTGGATGAGCAGCGACATGGCGGCCAATAACTACTGGCCGGACGATGCGTATTGCGCCCAGTTCGGCCTTGGCGCCCACTGCGACTCCACCGGACGCGACCCGTTCCAGCGCATGGCCGACTCCGGCTACAACTTCAACACCTGGAAGGGCGAGAACCTCGCAGCGGGCGTGGACACGGCCCAGAGTGCCTTCCAACTCTGGAAAAACTCCCCCGGACACAACGCCAACATGCTCAACGAACACTTCACCGTCATCGGCATCGCCCGCGTCTACGGCGAGGCCGCCACCTACGGCTGGTACTGGACAACCGACTTCGGCGGCCAGGCCTCCGCCCCACCACCGGCGGAGCCGACGGCGGCGCCCACACCACAACCCACGCCGCCACCGGCCCCGGCGCCTACCCCCAAACCCACGCCACCACCGACCCCGGCGCCTACCCCCAAACCGACGCCGAACCCAACACCAGCGCTGACGCCAGAGCGTACGCCTAAACCCACACCAGTGGCCACCCCCGAGCCGAGGCCAGAGTCCACGCCTGAACCGATCGCCATTATTCCCAGCCAAGACAGCATCCAGTCCCAGGTTACGGACTACTGGCAACGGCTCAGGGTGACGGCTGCCCAGGACTCCGTCCTGCGGGCCGTATCTTACCTGGCGGAGCGATACCTGATCGCCCGAAACGGCCTGCTGGCCCTGGAGTTGGGCGACTCCGTTGACGTCAGGGTGGACAGGGTCAGGACTGGTGAACTCTGGCTGGCTGGACTTAAGTCCTAGCCGCCGCCTACACCCTGGCCCGATGCCAGGCCCGACACTCTCTCCGCGCGCACGATGACCCGGTGGCTGTAGTTCCCACCGTTTGGGTCGCTGTAGTCACGCTGCCAGGTTCCGCCGCAGGTGATTAGCGTAATGACGTCTTTGGAGGTGGGGGCCATAACATCAACGACGTTGGGGTCATCGTAGGCCACGGCCACGTTCCCGCTCACGGCGTAGCGGACCTGGCTACCGTCCTCCAGGTCAAGCAGAATCTCGTCGCCGATCTGAAGCTCGCGAAGGTGGTAGAAGACGCCCTCGCCGGGCTGGCCCCAATAGTACCAGTCGACATGCCCGGAAAACACGGCGTTGCTGCCCTGCCCGGGAGCGGCGCTAAAAGTGTACCAGGCCACGTCACCGCCGTTCTTGGGCACTTCCGGGTAGCGGCGCGAGTCCAGCCCCATGGCGACGATCGGCGCGTCTACGGCAATGCGGGGGATGCTCATCCGTGTTGGCGGCGGGCCCGCGACCTCGTTGACGGGCGACTCATCACTCGTCTGGGCGGGTTCGTGTTCCCTGAGGATCTCCTCCAGGCTGCCTTCACTGGGCAGGTCGACGTTGTCGTCGTTCAGGGTCACAACGATGCTTACCAGGCCGGCGACCAGGAGCAGGCCGGAGACGAAAAGCACCACGCCGGCGATGGCAAAGCGTCGATCCAGATTGGCTAATAGCCCACGCATCACATCGAGGATAACAGGCCGCTGGCTGAGGTGACAACCGCATTTTCAGATACGGATGGGAAGCGCTCAGGGCTTCATCGCCAGGGTAACTTTTCCACTTTAGGCGGCGTTCTACCAATTGACGGGGAAATAGGGTATCATACGGGGGCAACCACCGGCACAGCCTTAATAGGGGGCGAAGTGGGAGGATTGCCCCGTGAGCCCTAGCGCTGATGCTCACGGCGAGCGGGCCATAGTCGACGCCGCCCGGGCGGGCGACGAAGCCGCGCTGGCCGAGTTGTACAACCTCTATTTCCCTCGGGTCTATCGTTACATCATTGCCCGCATGGGCAACCCATACGATGCGGAGGACCTCACAGAGGAGGTCTTTCTGCGAGTGCTGGACGCCATCGAACGCTTCCAGTGGCGAGAGGCGCCGTTTTCGGCCTGGCTATTCCGTATCGCCCACAACGCGGTGATCAGCCAGCGGCGGAAAGAAGGAGCGCGTGGACGTTCAGCCCCGCTGTCGGACGCTCTGCCGATGAACTCGCAGGGGCCGGACGAGATGGTCGAGAACCGGCTCACTCTTAACGAGGTCATGCGGACGGCGGAGACGCTCCCGGAAGCGCAGCGGCGCGTGATTGGCCTGCGCTTCGCGGCGGGGCTGACGGTGGCGGAGACGGCGCAGGCGATGGGTAAGGGTGAGGGAAACGTAAAGGTAATACAGCACAAGGCGATAGCGAAACTAAGGGAGATACTGGTCCAGAGGCCGAAAATCCATGGGAAGAGGCGAGTTTGAGGACATCTTTGAGGACTGCCTTTCGGCGCTGCTGCAGGGCCACCGCAGCATTGAGGAAAGCCTCTCCCTCTACCCAGCCTGGAGGGGCCAGCTAGAACCGCTCCTCAATGCCGCTGCGGAAACTGCAGCCGGCCTAGACCAGACCCCACACCCGTACGCCAGAGAGCGCGGCCTTCTGCGCTTCCTGGAGGCCGCACGTGGCAAGCGGCGCCTGAAAGAGGCGTTCTCGCATCAGGCAGAGGCATTGCCTTGGCGGCGCTGGGCCCACGCGGCCATTGCCGCAGTCGTCGCTATCGGAGCCCTCGCGTTCATGAGCGCGACCCTTATGGCGGAGGATGGCCAACGTTTGGGCAATCCCGTGAGCGTCTTGCCGTACACGCCAACGCCGGAAAGCACTCAGGACCCGGCCTCAGCGCTGACTCCTCTGGAGACGGTGCAGCAGGAAGTGGCGGCGCTGGAGCTTGCCGTCCGCGAGGGCGAGACGGTCGATGTGCCGTTCCTCGAGGGGCTCGAGAAAGCCAGCAGCCAACTCGCGGCGGACCTGGACGGCCCCCGACAGTTGGACCTGATCGGCCGGGCGGCTGCGGTCTCTGTCGCCAGCAGGCAGCACGACCTGCTACAAACGTTGAGCGAAGGATCAACCGGGACTCGCGCGCGGGCAATATCGGCGAGCCTGGCGGCCGCCGATGATGTGTTGGAGAAGCTTGGGGCGGCGCCTACGCCCCCCCAGCAGTAGCCATTCGCTCGCGGCTCGGGGTTGCACACCGGCCCGGCCTGATCGATCCCCGCCTTCCTGCAGCGATTCACTCCCTTCCCTGTCTCACATGTCCTAACCCAGTACAACTTCTTGTCCCCGAACCGCCGTTCTGCTACTATACGTCGGCAGGGGCTGTAGCTCAGTTGGGAGAGCGCCTCAATGGCATTGAGGAGGCCAGGGGTTCGAGTCCCCTCAGCTCCACCATCGTCTTCCTTGTCGTTCTGAGGAGCGAAGCGACGAAGAATCTGGCGCTGGCGAACGGAAGATTCTTCTCTCCCTGCGCCTGCCTGCCAGCATGCACGGTCACTCAGAATGACAGAGAGGCACAGGCAAAGGCGGCGAAGGGGAGTAGTAGGGCGCCCCTCAGAGAGCCGGCGGACGGTGCGAGCCGGCGCCTGGGGCCCGAACTCGCCCCGGAGCCGCGCCGGTGAATCCGCCTGAGGCGGACTAGCCGGCGACGGGCGCGCCCGTTACAGCGCCACTAAGCGGTCCGCCATCGGCGGACAATCAGGGTGGTACCGCGGAGCCTACTCCTCCGTCCCTGGACGGAGGGCCGTATATGTTGCGGAGGTGATAAATCGTGCCAGAAGGACAGTCACACAAGAGAGCAAAATCGAAAGCTGCAGGCAAGGCCGGTCAGACCGAAGTGAAAATAAAGGGCGGAAGGCGGCTGGACGCCATGACGAGGACGCGAGCCGTGGAGGTCGAAACGAGCGGTACTGCAGGCAGATTGTCGAAGGCCGCTGGAAGATTGAAGGCGAGCGGAAAGTCGTACCACACATTGGTGGTTCCACAGAGAGATTTCCCCAAAGCCCGCCAAGCCATGCGGCAGGCCAAGGTCTCAGGGACGGTCAGAAACCTGACCGGAACGAAGTCAAGTCGCGTACCGCCCTCTAGGCAAACGAAAGGGACCGGTGCGTCTCGGAAGAAATGACGCCCGAGCTCGACGACTTCCTCCGGGAAGCCATCGCTGACCAAGGATTACATATCTACTTTGACACGACCGTAATCCTAGATCTCCTGAGGCCAGACCGCCGGCTCGACGCCCAGAATTCGGTTGAACTGCTGGACTCAGCCATAGCCAACAAATGGCAATGTGCCGCCTCTTACTTTGCCCTAATGGAGGCCCTTGACATAGAACAGGAGAATATGTGGTTCAGGAGCAGGATTCGCGCTGGAGAAGACGTAGATAGTCTATTTCGTCGTCGCCGCAAGCGCGACCCCCTCAGTCCTCAAGCCTCGGGACGCCTTTCCAATCAGCTGTATCGAAAGTTCGTTGAAGAGGTTCAAGACTTCATCTCTTGGGCTACCTTCGAGGCAGAAGGATGGGAACAGGCTCTCGAATTGGCCATGACGAGCAATATGAGGGCTCCCGATTGCATTCATCTCGCGACAGCTCTGGCTTCCGACTGCAACATCCTCATAACTTCCGACACCGTCCTGAGAGACCTTGCACAACCATACATCCGGTCCGCCTTCCCGCCAGAGATGGTGGCGGGACTACGGAGAGCAGCCGCCAGTTGAAGATATAGAGAAGAATTCGACTTCGGAGCGACCCCAATGACCGTCATCATTGCCGTGATAATCGGAGCAGCTATCAACCTTGCCGGGGCTTATTTGATAGGGAGAACCGCCGCTGTTCGCGAAATTCGCAAAGAGGCGCGAATACGGCTCTTTGAAAAGCAGTGGAACCTCTACTTGGATTTCGCCCGCACTGTGGGTCGTATACTAGAGTCCGCGAAGACCGGGCGCCTCGACGAAGCGCAAGTGCTGCGTGACTTGATGGCATTCGCTAGCGGCCTGTGGCTTATCGGCTCTGAGAGCGTAATCGCCGCATTTAACACTTGGCGGCAAACGGCCAATAATCCCACGGACCGCGTTGCGATACTCACCCGCCTCATGGATGTGCTCAAAGCTATGCGTCAAGATCTCGGTGCAGCCGATGACCCCACGCATCGCGACATGCTGGCGCTGATCATCAATGACATAGACCAGTATTTGACGAGAGCGCCGGAAGGACCCCCAACCCCCTGATGCCAATTGACGATCAACTAGCCATCCTCGGCCGCTTGGCCTTCGCCGTCGTCCTCGGCGGCCTCATCGGCCTGGAGCGCGAGCTCCGCGGCTACCCCGCCGGCATCCGCACCATGGCCCTGATCACTATGGGTGCCATGCTGTTCACCGATGTCTCCCAGATTCTGGGCGGCGACGACCGCGTGGCCGCCGGCATCGTCACCGGCATCGGCTTCCTCGGCGCCGGCGTCATCTTCCGTGAGGGCTACACCGTGCGCGGCATCACCACCGCAGCCACAATCTGGGCCTCCGCCGCAATCGGCATGGCCATCGGCCGCGAGCTCTACCTCGTGGCCGGCCTGGGCACCGTCCTCGTCTTCGTCGTCCTGGAGGCGCGCCCCTTCACCCGCCGCGTCGACGAGGCGATCCGAAGCCGCACCCGCGAGCTCAGCGAGGAGCTGGAACGAGCCATCGTCGACAGCGATCTTGATGACCGCGATCGAGGGGAAGACCAGGATGACTGAGCGCTACAACCCCGCCGACATCGAGAAAAAGTGGCAGCAAAAGTGGGAGGCCGACGGCCTGTACCACACAGGCGACGACGGCCACACCAAGTTCTACTTCCTCACCATGCTCCCCTACACCTCCGGCGACATCCACGCCGGACACTGGTACAACTACACCGGCCCCGACATCCAGGCGCGCTACCGTCGCATGCGCGGCCTCAACGTCTTCTTCCCCATCGGCTTCGACGCCTTCGGCCTCCCCGCCGAAAACGCCGCCATCCGCCAGGGCATCCACCCCCACAAGTGGACCTACGAAAACATCGACCGCATGCGCCGCCAGCTCAAGAGCATGGGCACGATGTTCGACTGGACCAGCGAGGTCATCACCTCCGACCCCGAGTTCTACCGCTGGAACCAGTGGCTGTTCCTCAAGTTCTACGAGAAGGGTCTCGCCTATCGCGCCCTCGCCCCCGCCAACTGGTGCCCCTCCTGCCAGACCGTCCTCGCCAATGAGCAGGTCCTCCCAGACGGCACCTGCGAGCGCTGTCACACCGCCGTCACCCACCGCGACCTGGAGCAGTGGTTCTTCCGCATCACGGACTACGCCGACGAGCTCCTCGACTTCTCCGGCATCGACTGGCCGGAGCGCGTCGTCACCATGCAGCGCAACTGGATCGGCCGCTCGGAGGGCGTCCAGATCGCCTTTGGGCTCCCCGATTCTATCGGCGCCGGCGTTGAGGAGAAAGAGCTGCAGGTCTTCACCACCCGGCCGGACACGGTCTTCGGCGTCACCTTTATGGTCCTGGCGCCGGAGCACCCCCTTGTCCCCCTGGTCACCACCCCGGACCGCCGCGCCCAGGTGGACGCCTACGTTGAGCAGGCCCGCCGCCGCACGGAGATCGAGCGCCTCTCCACGGACACGGCTAAGACCGGCGTCTTCACCGGCGCCTTCTGCAAGAACCTCCTCTCCGGCGAGGATGTCCCCATCTGGATCGCCGACTATGCCCTCCTGTGGTACGGCACCGGCGCAGTGATGGGCGTTCCCGCGCACGACCAGCGCGACTTCGAGTTCGCCCAGCAGTACGACATCCCGGTGCGCGTCGTCATCGCCCCTCCGCAATGGGACGGTGAGCCCCTCGAGAACGCCTACATCGATCCCGGCGTTATGGCGAACTCCGCCCAGTTCGACGGCCTTCCTAACGAGAAGGGCCTGGACGCTATCGCGGATTATGTCGAGTCTAAGCGCTGGGGCAGACGCTCCGTCTCTTACCGCATCCGCGACTGGCTCATCTCCCGCCAGCGCTACTGGGGCACCCCCATCCCCATCATCCACTGCCACAAGTGCGGCCCCGTCCCCGTCCCTGAAGACCAGCTCCCCGTCCTTCTGCCTGAGGATGCCGAGTTCAAGCCCACCGGGGAGTCGCCACTCGCCGGCCATGAACGGTTCGCCCACGCTGACTGCCCTCGCTGCGACGGCCCCGCCCGCCGCGAGACCGACACCATGGACACCTTCATGGACTCCAACTGGTACTTTATCCGCTACCTGAGCCCCCATTTCCACGCCGGTCCCGTCGACCCCCAGCGGGCGGCCAACTGGCTCCCCGTGGACCAATACACCGGCGGCGCCGAGCACGCCGTCATGCACCTCCTGTACGCCCGCTTCTTCTGGAAGGTCGCCCGCGACCTCGGCATCGTCGAGGGCGACGAGCCGTTCCTGCGCCTCTACAACCAGGGCCAGATCCTGGGGCCGGACGGACAGCGCATGTCCAAGTCCCGCGGCAACGTCATCGCCCCTGACGATTACGTCGCTCGCTACGGCGCCGACACCTTCCGTTGCTACCTCATGTTCATCGGCCCCTGGGACGAGGGCGGCCCCTTCGGCACCGAGGGCATCAGCGGCGTCTGGCGCTGGCTCAACCGCGTCTGGGGCCTCGCTTTGAGCGAGCCGAGGTTCGGTGAGGCCCCCGCCCAGGCCGTGCGCGACGTGCGCCGCCTCACCCACCAGACTATCCGCAAGGCCACCGAGGATATGGAGCGGTTCCGCTTCAACACGCTCCTGTCCGCCCTCATGGAGATGACGAACGGCCTCCTCCGCCACCGCGACAGCGGTACTGTTGACCGCGAGACCTGGAACGAGGGCATCCAGTCTCTGCTGCTCATGCTAGCCCCTATCGCTCCCCATATCAGCGAGGAGCTTTGGGCCCGCACCGGCCGCCCCTACAGCGTCCACACGCAGGCCTGGCCCGCCTGGGACCCCGAGCTGACACAGGAGGACGAGATCACCCTCGTCGTCCAGGTCAACGGCAAGCTCCGAGACCGCATCCAGGCGCCGGCGGACATCGACGAGGCCCGCGCCAAAGAGCTCGCCTTGGCGAGTCCCCGCGTCCAAAAGTTCATCGAGCAGACGCAGGTGGCGAAGGTCATCTACGTCCCCGGCAA
>MGNZ01000065.1:11116-11551 GCA_001795235.1 Chloroflexi bacterium RBG_16_64_32
GGCTAGAGTTGCTGCGGTGATCGACGAACCATTTGACATCACCGATGGGCGTGTGATCCCACAGATCGATTCGCTCCCATATGGCAACAAGGGTACAGTCCTCGAAACAGCTGTACTCTTCGTCGATCTTAGATCGTCCACCGAACTGGTTGACCACCTCAGAACAGCCACTGTAGCCAAGGTCCACAAGTGCTTCCTAAACGAGATGGTGAGGGCTGCATCCTACTGGGGCGGCGAAGTACGGAGCTTCGCCGGTGATCGGATAATGGTTCTGTGCGCGCCAAACGACGTACCGTGCGACCGCGCCGTCACCATCGCATTCACCATGCAGAGCATCGCGAAGCAAATCATCGATCCCGCGGTCAAGAGCAAATACAGCGCGCGCGTCCGCTGCGGCATCGGCATCGACTATGGCAAGATGCTGGTGGCGAGGGT
>MGNZ01000066.1:0-181 GCA_001795235.1 Chloroflexi bacterium RBG_16_64_32
GAGCCACTCCGGCGGCACCCGGTGACGGGCAAGGCGGAAAAACTCATCGGCCAGGTCGAGGATGCGTTCGGTGCTCATGACGGATAGTTTGCGTAGCACAAAGTATATTGGTCGACGTCAGTCCGGTCAAGGCCGGCCTGACGGACCAGGGACGTGATATAATCGTGGCGCGGGGACGAAA
>MGNZ01000066.1:233-11628 GCA_001795235.1 Chloroflexi bacterium RBG_16_64_32
TCGTTAAACAGGTGGCAAAAAACAACTGGCGAAAACCAGTACGCACTAGCCGCCTAATTTCGGTGGCTACGTTGGTCCCAGGCCTCTCCTCGACGGGCCGGGTCCGGCGCCGCGAAGTCGAGGTGCGGTTCCCCCGACGCCGATAAAGGGGGGCTCAAGTCTAAATCGGCTGGCCCGTCGGTGACTCCGTCGGCGGAGGTACGGAGGGCGAGATGCAAACGCCGACTAAGCTTGTAGAGGTCCGTGTGGGCTTTCCTTTGGACGAGGGGTTCGATTCCCCTCCGTCTCCACCATGAACCCGGTGCAGGGGCCGAACACCCGGCCCCTGTTTGCATCCTGGGGGCAGTAGCGACCGGCCCGCCGCGCGGGCTGATGTTATGTCAACGCGCCGCCTGCTAGAATAGGAATATGTGCGGGCGCTTCACGCTGACCAGGCAGGACCGCGTGGAATTGGCGCGCGAACTGGGCGTGCCGGCCGATCAGCTAGGCGAATTCGACTACCGGCCCAGGTACAACATTGCGCCGTCCAGCGCGCACTGGATCATGCGAATGGAGTACGAGGACCGGGAACTATTGCGCGCTCGCTGGGGGCTGATCAACCACTGGGCGAAGGACCGAAAAGTGGGCTACCGGCAAATCAACGCCCGAGCTGAGACGCTGGAGAAAAGGCCCGCTTTCAGAGACGCGTTCAAGAAGAGGCGGTGCGTGGTGCCGGCGGACGGGTTCTATGAGTGGACGGAGCACAAGGGGGCGCGACAACCCATCTGGTTCCACCGGCCCGACGGCGGCCTGATCCTCTTCGCCGGTCTCAACGAGTCCTGGCAGCCAGCGCCGGGCGAGTGGGAGCCGACGTTCACCATCATCACCACCGCCGCCAATGCGACACTGGAACCCGTGCACGATCGGATGCCGGTGATCCTCCCGCAAGAGGTTGTGGACGAGTGGCTTTACCCACGGCAGGACGATGTGGCGGCCCTGAGCTCGCTCCTTGTTCCCGCCAGCGATGATCTGCTGGTGGGCACGCCCGTCTCGCCTCGCGTGAACTCGGTAAAGAACGACGATGCGGCGTGTCTGGAACCGCTCCGGTAGCCCGGCCGCGCCGGCAGGTGGCGCTGCTCGCGGGCCGCGGCCTGACCCGGAACTGTAGGCCGGCGGCACCATTCCAACCGCGAGCACAACGGTCAGATGGCCGAGGTCTGTCCCCGCTGGGTGATTGCGTGAAGGGGATGCGATCCCTATGAGGCGACAGCGCGTTTCAATACGGGAGGCAGCTGATCCTCGAGGCTGTCCTTGGCGACGCAGAAGTGTCCCCCATGGCGTTCCACTGCCTCGCGGTACTCGGGCGTGTCGTCCGAAAGGAGGACGGCGACCTTCATATCGGGTAGCCGCTGCCCCAGGCGCTTGAGCTCCGCGAGCCTGTCCTGCGTGACCATCTCAATGTCCAGAAGGACCAGATCGAACCGCGTGCTTGTGACCTGAGAGATCACTTCTGCGACAGTGGACGCCTCGCCGCTGGCGACGCACTGGCCAAGTCGCGACAGGACGCGGCGTATCGTCTCGCGGAAGTGAGCATTCTTGTCGGCGACGAGCACGCTAATGTGCCGCTGCCGCTGTGACCGGCGCATCGTGTGGAGGCTGGAGTCCATAGTAAAGTTCCCCCTGACCCGCATCTCTACCTTCTAGGATGGATGTCCGCTTGTCTGTCGGGCAGAGTAAGGATTAGCTGTAGGGCGTTGCGGGAGTGGCGGGTGCGGTTTTACCCCACGGGCGAAAATGGGCCCGTGCTATAATCGGCGTGCCAGCAGTGAATGCGATTTGACGATGGATGCGGCGACGAAGATGACCCACAGTCTGGCGCCCGCTCTGCGGGTGATTGGCAACAAGTACCGCCTGCAGATATTGCAGCTCCTGGACAGCGGGGCGTCGACCGTCGGGGGAATCGCTGATAGGCTGGGGCTCCCGCAGCGTACCGTTGGCCGGCACCTGGGGATCCTGGAGGACTACGGTCTGGTGAGGCCGGACGTGAGCTCGGCGAACGGGCGGTTCTACGCGCTGGACCGGCAGAAGGCGGCGATGCTGAACGCGTCATTCATCTCGCTCATGGGCCGCGTGGGCAGCTCTGAGCCGTCAACCACGACACGCAGTTCGGCTGCCGCGACGGAGGAGAATCTGCCCCTGGCGGTGCCCCAGACGCCGGAGGCATGCAAGAGCTGCCAGAACGCGTCGTTCGTGCGGGAGGTGCTGGATGAGCTGGACCAGTCTATAGACAAGGCACAGCAGTACCAGGCCCGCCTGAGGCAGATGTCCTCGCAGGTGCTCACCGCCCAGGAGGAGGAGCGCAAACGGATTGCACGTGAGATGCACGATGACACGGCTCAGGCGCTTACATCGGTGCTGGTACGGCTCCGACTACTAGAGCGATCTGCAGAGAACGAGCGGTTGCGGGGCGGGCTGACGGAGCTAAGGGAACTGACAGGTGCGACCCTTGAGGGCGTGCGGCGGATGGCGATCGATTTGAGGCCGCCGATGCTGGACGATCTAGGGCTGGAGGCGGCCCTAGGGTCCTTCGTGCAGGACTTTTCGCGGCGGTGGCCGACGGAGGCGAAGCTAACCGTCGGGCGCCTGGGCCGCATTCCCCCAGATGTGGAACTTGTCCTCTACCGCATCGTCCAGGAAGCGTTGTCCAACGTGGCGAGGCACGCCAACGCGTCGCATGCGCTCGTACGACTCACCCGCAGAGGACGAGCCCTGCGGATGGTGATCGAGGACGATGGCCTCGGCTTCGATTTGGACGCGGTGAGGCGTTCGCGTGAGTCCGGGCTGGGCCTGTTCGGAATGGAGGAGAGGTTGGCCCTTGTGGGTGGAAGTCTCCAGGTTGAGTCGGCCACTGGAAAGGGCACACGCGTTAGTGCGGAGGTCCCTTTGCCCCAGAGGCGGCGGTAGTGACCGCGGACAAGAAGATCCGGGTAGTTCTGGCAGATGACCACGCGGTGCTGCGCGCAGGGCTGAGGGCGCTGCTGAGCCTGGAGGCGGATATGGAGGTGGTGGGGGAGGCGGGAAACGGCCGGGAGGCGATGGAGCTGGCCCAGAGCTTGACACCGGACGTCATCGTGATGGACATCTCTATGCCGGAGGTGGACGGCCTGGCGGCGGCCCGGGGGATCCACGAGATGGAGCTTCCCTGCCACATCGTCATCCTCACGGTGCATGCGGAGGAAGACTACCTGTTCCAGACGCTGCAGATGGGGGCCTCCGGCTACGTGCTCAAAAGCTCAGCCGATCGGGAGCTCATGGACGCCATACGCGCCGCTCACCGAGGTGAAGTGTTCCTCTACCCGTCGGCAGTGAAGAAGGTGCTGGGTGAGTACCTCAAAGGCGCCCGGGGCGAGGGGGCGAAGAGGGAGTATGAGGCGCTGACGAGCCGCGAAAAGGAGGTGCTCAAACTGACGGCTGAGGGGTTCACAAACCAGGAGATCGCTGAGAAGCTCGTGATCAGCCCTAAGACTGTGGACACCTATCGCCAGCGCATCATGGAGAAGCTGAACCTCCATCACCGCTCGGAGCTGGTGCGTTACGCATTGAAGACGGGGCTCCTGACTGTATCCGAGTGAGCGTCCGGCCGTGGGGGAAAGCCCTACCGAGCGTACTGGTTGTGCCCGACAGACGGCGGCTGCGCTCTGGACTACCGTAGAGTTCCAACTGCGGGGCTCTCCGGCTTCGATCTGAGGTGGCCCGCCCAAGGTCCGGAGACCCCGCAGTCTCTTCTTTTGGCGGGACGGAAACGGCGGCTGGCGGCTTACCAGCAAGCGGCCCGGTTCCACTGCGTACAGCGATCGTACATAGCTGTCCACGGCTAGCCATCAAGATGTCCCATCCCACCCGGCGCGCGGTCGGGCGCGTTTCGTATGCCGGCACGGTGTTGTCCCCCGGCCCGGCGTTCCTGCTGGAGGCCAGGCGTTGACGGAGCCGCTCCACGGGGTCGTGCTGGCCGGCGGCCGAAGCCGGCGGCTGGGGGTGGACAAGGCGCTGTTGCGGTTCGGCGGCCAACCCCTGGTTCGCATAGTGGTGGATCGGGTGGCGGGGATCTGTGACGAGGTTGTGGTGGCAGTGGACCGCCCCGAGCGATTCCAAGGAGTGGCTCTGGCGGCCAGGCTTGTTGCCGACGTTGCGCTGGGACTTGGCCCCCTCTCCGGTCTGCACTCCGGCCTGAAGGCATGCCAAGTGGACCACGTCCTAGTGGTGGCCTGTGACCTGCCTTTCCTGAACGAGAAGCTGCTACGGTACATGGCAGAGCAGCCCCGCGCTTACCAGGCTCTGGTGCCCTGGGCTGATGAGCGTTGGCACCCGTTGCACTCCATCTACAACCGCTCCTGCTTGCCTGAGGTTGAGCGCATGGTGCGCCGGGGCGGGGGGAGCATGCGCGACCTCTTGAGCCGGCTGGATGTGCGGCGCCTGAGCGGCGAGGAGTTGCGGCGCCTGGACCCGGACGGCCTCAGTTTCCTGAACCTCAACCGACGCGCGGACCTGGCCCGGGCCAGGGCGATCTGGAGGGACCTCCGACAAGATTAGGCCACCAGGAACTGAATCCGAAGCGTTATTGGGCCCCCTGAAGCGTTTCCCAACCCTGGATAGCTGGCTTCGCACTAGGCGGCTATTCTTGCGTAAAGTCTGTCCCTGTGGCGCTCGCCTGGCGACTATATCCCTGTAACGCCTTGCCCGGCGCGGCATCATAAGCTTGGACGATGCAGAGGCGCAGTCATTCCTGGCAGCGTCTGCAATCGCGCCGAAACTCACGGTTGAGAGAGGAAGATGTGGGGGCAATTGAGGTCCCAGGAGATACGGGGGCGATGATGGAGCCCAGGCCGGACGGCACGAAAATCCAAGCGGCATCTCAAGAGATGACAATCTTGCCCAATGTCCGGCGCAGCTTTGAGCTGGTTCGGGGCCGTGGCTCAGACCTGAGCGTCGTCGTCGCTGGTCTGGACGGACTCCGGGTTATAAACGAACGTCTAGGCCCGATCGAAGGCGACGCGGTACTGGCCGCGTTCGGCGCTCGCCTGGGCGGTATATCCCTGTAACGCCTTGCCCGGCGCGGCATCATAAGCTTGGACGATGCAGAGGCGCAGTCATTCCTGGCAGCGTCTGCAATCGCGCCGAAACTCACGGTTGAGAGAGGAAGATGTGGGGGCAATTGAGGTCCCAGGAGATACGGGGGCGATGATGGAGCCCAGGCCGGACGGCACGAAAATCCAAGCGGCATCTCAAGAGATGACAATCTTGCCCAATGTCCGGCGCAGCTTTGAGCTGGTTCGGGGCCGTGGCTCAGACCTGAGCGTCGTCGTCGCTGGTCTGGACGGACTCCGGGTTATAAACGAACGTCTAGGCCCGATCGAAGGCGACGCGGTACTGGCCGCGTTCGGCGCTCGCCTGGGCGGAATGTTTGAGAACGTCACGCATCTGGTCGCCGACCAGCTTATCGGCGTGCTGCCTGAGACAGATTCTTCGAGGGCCATCGCCCTGGCGGAGGTGGTGCGGAAGGAGGTCGCCGACAGCGTAATTACCCCTGTGGGTAGGGTCACAGCCAGTTTTGGTGTGGCCGCCTATCCGCACTGCGCAGAGAGCGCGAAAGAGCTTGTGTACGGCGCGCAGGCTGCGATGTACTGGGCGAAGGCAAAGGGCGGCAACAGGGTGGACTACTGGGGAGAGATGATCGGGGCTAACACAACGATACGGTCGGGCGCTGCGAAGGATCCGGTTACGGCTCTGGCTATCGCTGTGGAGAGGAAGATCAAGGCAGCGCCCGGGCAACTGGCGCGGGCGGCTTGGTACGCGCAGAAGGTTGCCGCGGAGATGGGTGTCGGACCCCAGGAACAGGAGCTGATTGAGAAGGCGGCGCTCCTCCACGATGTGGGCATGCTGGCCGTGCCGGACGGGATCCTGCACAAGCCCGGGTCTCTCGGTGACGAGGAGAAGGCGATAGTCAGGGCCCACCCTGCCGTTGGCGCAGAGATCGTCAGCCGGGGAGCGGAGCTGGCGGGGGCAGCGCCGATAATAGCCCATCACCACGAGCACTACGACGGCAGCGGTTACCCGGACGGACTGGCGGGCGATGCCATTCCTCTGATCTCGCGCATCATCCTGGTTAGCGATGCGGTCGACGCCATGACTACCGCGCGCTCCTACAGGAGCGTGATATCGTTGCAGGAGGCCCTTCAGGAGTTGCGCCGTTGCTCCGGGCGGCAGTTCGACAACCGCGTCGTGGATGCCTTCACTACGATAGCGAACCGTAGGGGATTGCAGGCCCTTCACTGGTCTCAGATCCGGCAACAGGCACACCGCACCTGAACCGGCCGTACACCTTCCGTTCACCAAAGCCCAGTAAAGCCGCGCCGTCAGAGGCGTCCTACCATCGTGCGGACAGATTAGTCAGCCTGCCACGGCAGGAGGGTAAACATGTTCAACAAAGGTAGGATGCGGCTCTGGCTCATCATTACGCCGATACTTCTAGCGCTGACGGCGCTGCTCCCGAAGATGGCGGATGCCGAGGGCGGGGCAACGCAGGACGTGCACCCCGCCGTCGATGTCTATGCAGACCTTTTCCCTGGCGAGAAGATCCCGGTCATCGTCCAGTCAGACGATGCCGACCTGTCGCAGTGGGTCGTAGAGCGCGGCGGAGATGTGCTGCATGAGTTCGACATCGTTGGCGGTTTCCAGGCCGAGATTCCGATCGAGATGGTTGAGGCGCTTGACCTGAGCGACAGGGCGGACTGGATATCGCTGGACGCGCCGCTAATGACCTCGCGTCGAGGCGGCGATGACGTGGACCCCTCGCGACTGGCGACGGCGTACCAGTTCGCCGCTAACGCGGTCCCAGCCTGGGAAGAGGGCGTCAGCGGAGACGACGTGACGGTTGCCGTGATCGACACGGGCATCAGCCCCAGCGACGACTTCGGCGGCCGGCTGGCCGGCTTCGGCAACTTCAGTTCCGAGGAGAAGATCCCGCTGGACAGCAACGGCCACGGCACTTGGGTGGCCGGCATTATCGCCGGCGACGACCCGAAGGGTCGTTACGTGGGCATCGCGCCGGCGGCCGATCTTCTCAGCGTGAAGGTAGCGGGCAGGGACGGCTCTGCCCGCGTGAGCGACGTGATCGAGGCTCTCCAGTGGGTCGTCCAGAACAAGGACCGGTATGACATAGGGGTGGTCAACATCTCCCTGAACTCCGCAATCGCCGATAGCTACCTCCGTGACCCCCTATCGGCGGCGGTCGAGCAGGCCTGGTTCCAGGGCATCGTGGTCGTCGTATCCGTGGGCAACCTGGGCGCGACACCCTTCGCCGCGGACCACGCCCCGGCCAATGACCCGTTCGTGATAACCGTAGGCGCGTTCGACGATCAGGGCACAGGGGACCGCTCCGACGACGTGCTGGCCGGCTGGTCAAGCCGCGGCGTCACGGTGGACGGGTATGCCAAGCCGGAGGTGGTGGCGCCCGGCGTCGACATAGTGTCCACGTCCAGCGGAAATAAGTCCTTCCTGGCGCAGGAAGGACCGGACCGCCTGGTGGCCCGAGGCTATATACAGTTGACCGGTTCATCCGCCTCTGCGGCGGTTGTGTCCGGAATGGTTGCGCTGATGCTGGAGGAGGACCCGTCCCTCACCCCGGATGAGGTCAAGTTCCGGGTGATCGCTACCGGAACGCCGGTCCCGGGCTCCGACGCCCCAGCGATCGATGCCTCTAGTGCAACGTTCACGACGATAGAGGGGTCGGCCAACGGCGAGGCGCTGCCCAACGAGTTCATCGACCCTGAGACGGGCAGGATCATGGAGGACAGTATCCTCTGGCGGAGCATCCTGTGGCGAAGCATCCTGTGGCGGAGCATTCTCTGGCGGAGCATTCTCTGGAGCAGGTAGGTAACCCTAATGGGGTAAGAACCCCGGCATTACCAGCGACAGCGGAGGAGGACAGCCCGAAGGCGGTTGGCGGCGCGGATGACGAAGAGACGAGGGCGCTGCCCTCCTCCGCGAGATCGTATTTGGCGGCCGTCTACGCCGCCGCGATAGGCGTAGGCGCGTTCGCCTTTGTATTCGCCGGTGGACGGCCGAGCGGTGAAGACGTAGCCGCCTTCGCCATCCTCAGCGGTCTGGCGGCGGCGGCCCAACTGTTCAAGGTAGACGCGCCCAACCGGCACTCGTACCATACGACCCCGGCCTTTTTGCTGGCGGCAGTTCTCCTGCTCGATCCGTCGCTCCTGGTTCCTCTTGGCCTGATCATTCTGCTGCCGGAGTGGGTGCGCTATCGCTACCCGTGGTACATCCAGAGCTTCAATATCGCCACTTATCTCCTGAACATGCTGGCGGCGTGGGCCGTGTTCCATGCCGTTGCGAGTCATTCCGGTCTCAATGTCAGTTGGCAGGTGGCTGCGGCGACCGGTCTGGCGGCGGCCACGTTCATAGTCACGAACCATGCGCTGGTGGGTCTGGTCTTGTGGCTGGCGCGCGGCATCCCGTTGCGAGACTCGCACGTGTTCGAAAGGGACAGCTTGGAGACGGACGCCACTCTCCTGTTCCTCGGCGCGGGGATGGCCGTCTTCTGGACGATACATCCATCTCTTATGACTCTGGGCGTGGCGCCCCTGCTGTTGTTCTACCGCGCCCTGCACGTGCCGCAGCTCCAGGAGGAGGCCTACTACGATATGAAGACGGGACTGCTGACCGCCAGGCGGTTCAACGAACTGCTTGGGGACGAGCTGTCCAGCGCCAAGCGGAGCGGCCGCGCCATGGCAGTCTTGATGGCGGATCTTGACCTGCTGCGTGATGTCAACAACACACATGGCCACCTGGTGGGGGACCAGGCGCTCCAGGGCGCAGCTCAGGCGATTAAGCGATGCCTGCGGCCCGGCGATTTCGCCGGACGGCTGGGAGGCGAAGAGTTCGCCCTGGTGTTGCCCGCCACCGATCCCGATACCGCCTTTGCGCTGGCCGAGCGGGTGCGCGAGGAGGTGGCGGCGGTCGTAATTCCCCTGCCGGACGAGGACGAACCGCTCCAGGTAACTATGAGTCTGGGTGTGGCGACGTTCCCGGACCCCTGCCCGGAGTCCGAAAAACTCCTGCACCACGCTGACATGGCTGTCTATCGCAGCAAGCTGGCAGGGCGGAACTGCTCGAGCGTTGCCATCCCCAACCTCGATGAGGCGCGATTCCCCGAGGGAAGCTACCGCGGAACGCTGGAGTCACTCGCCTTCGCCCTGGATACGCGGGGCAGCGGGATGGACGGCCGCACGCTACAGATCACCGCGCTGGCCCTGGCTCTCGCATCTGACATGGGGATTGCCGAGGGGTCCGGGGAATGGAACGATCTTGAGCGGGCCTGCCTCCTTCACGACGTCGGAAAATTCGCGATCGCGAGCTCGATCCTTTTCAAGGCGACCTCACTCACTGAAGACGAATGGTGCGAGATGAAGAGGCACTCGGAAATCGGTTGGCACATGCTCAGGCAGGTAGGGAATCTGAAGGGCGCGGCGGAGATCGTGCGGTGTCATCATGAGCACTACGACGGAAGCGGCTATCCCGGCGGGCTCCGGGCTGAGGAGATCCCCCGCGGCGCCCGCGTGTTCGCCGTTGCCGATGCCTTCGACGCCATCACGTCTGACCGTCCCTACAGGGACGCCCGCTCCCACGAGGTGGCCGTGGAGGAGATCGTGGCCAACAGCGGTACGCAGTTCGACCCGCAGGTGGTCGCGGCCCTTCTACGGGTGCTGGGCTACGAACGAACGCGCCAGGTTGTTGACGTCAGCGGCGCCGTGGCCTAGTAAGTATCAATGAGCTTGCGCGCCCCGGCCAGGGACAACACCTCGTTCGTGCCGTCCTCGATCATGGAGGCGCGGGCATCCCGGAACAGCTTCTCCACCGGCAGGTCACGGGCCAGGCCGTAGCCGCCGAATAGCTGGATGGCGTCGCTGGCCACCTCGAATGCCGCTTCCGTGCAGTAGACCTTGGCGGCGATGGAGTACTGGGTGGCGGGCGGGTTGGTGGCGGCGTTGTAGGTCATGGCGGCGCGGGACAGAGAGCGGGCGCTCTCCACCTTGATGAACATATCGAACAGCTTCTTCTGAACGAGCTGGTGTTCGGCGATGGGCTTGCCCCCCTGCACCCGCTGCTTGCAGTAAGCAAGGGCCTCCTCAAATGCTGCCCGGGCGACGCCCGTAAAGATGGCGGACATTCCGGCGTTGGCGCCGGCCAGGATATTATCGATGATGAACGGGTAGCCGGCGGGCTGGATGACCATGTAGTGCTTGGGTATGCGGACGTTATCGAAGAAGATCTCCCCCTGGTTGAGGGCCCGCTGGCCCAGCTTGTTGAGTGGCTTGCCGCGGGAGACGCCGGGGAGGTCCAGGGGGATGATGGCCACGCCTCCGCCGGCCATCCCCTTGGATGAGTCGATGCTGAGGAATGTGCAGGCGTGCGTGGCGATGGTGCCGTTGGAGACCCAGGCGGCCTTTTGCCCGTTGATTACCCACTCGTCGCCGTCCGGGCGGGCGGCGCACTCGAAGGCCATCTTGGCGTCGCCGAACTGCTCGGTGCCGATTAGGAGGGAGTCTGAGCCGTGGTGAGGCTCGGTGATCGCCCAGCAGCCGATGTACTTGCCTTCGCGGTCCTCGGCGAACGGCACGACCACGTTCTTGATAAGGTCCTGGTTGCCGCTCATCGCGGCGAAGGTGAAGGGGAAGGCGGTGACGCCGATGGCGATGGCGAAATCGGCGCTGCCCCATCCCATCTCTTCGGCGTGGATGTGACGCGACAGGGTTGACAGGTCGGCGCCGCCCAACTGCTCGGGCAGGCTGGAGCTGTGGTAGCCCTGCTGGTAGGCCTTGCGAAAGACCTCCCAGTGGATCGAGCCTTCCGCGATCACATCTTCTGGAGAGAGACTGTCGAGCTCAATGCTGGCGGGCCGCAGGACCTCCGCGGCGAACTTGTGCGTCTCCTCCTTGACGCTCTGCTCCTCGGCGGTAAGCTCCTTGTTCAAATCAACATACATAGCCACGTGCTCTCCTATCTAGGACGCCACCGATCCCGGCACTGGGCGAGTTTGGGCGCGCTCAGTCAAGCTTGGCGACAGCGACCTTGATTCCCCGGTCAAAGGGGACGGGCTGCCACTGCAAAGGCCAGTATCGCAGATGACCGTAGCCACCGGCAAAGTGCAGCCACTTGACCATGCCTGGTTCAAGATCCGAGGCGCCCTTCCAGGTCCGGTACTGGTACGGTTCCCAGCCGTTGTAGGAGACCACCTGGCCCGGCCGTACTGACGGAGACAGCTTGGCGGGGACGATGAAGACCCCCATATCGTTGTATATCTGGACCTCTTCCTCGTCCTCAATGCCCAGGTGGAGGGCGTCGT
>MGNZ01000067.1 GCA_001795235.1 Chloroflexi bacterium RBG_16_64_32
CCGCTCGTCCTGTCGCCAAAGGCGACTCGCCTGGGCGAGAGGCCCTCGAACCGCTCGTCCTGTCGCCAAAGGCGACTCGCCTGGGCGAGAGGCCCTCGAAGGACGAGCGGAGCGACAACGTCCCGCTCATGCTTCGACCCATTCGGCAGGCTCAGCACGAGCGGGTGGAGAAGCCCGGGCGACACCGGGCGTGGAGCCCATCCGCGTCCGCATCGGCATCAACGCCGGCGAGCCGGTGGCGGAGGAGGACGACCTGTTCGGGGTGGCGGTGATAAGGGCGGCGCGCATCGCGGCGATCGCCCAGGGGGGGGAGATACTGGTAGCGAACGTCGTGCGGGAGCTGGCGGAGGGGAAGGACTTCCTGTTCGCGGATAGGGGCGACGTGGCGCTACGGGGGTTCGATGACCCGGTGCGGCTGTTCGAGTTGAGGTGGCGGCAGGAGGCGTGATGCAGCCCCGCCATGTAGCGGCGACCTTCAGGCCTGCCCTGAGCAGGGCCGAAGGGTCGCCAACAGGAGCCGCCGACTTGAGCCGGCGGCATTGGTGATCCACATGGAGCCACGCATCCAGTACGCCCAAACGGCCGACGGCGTTAGTATCGCCTTCGGGACCCTGGGCGAAGGCGCACCCTTTGTCCACATACCGGGCGTTCCCTGGAGCCACATCCAGTTGGAGTGGCAGTACCACCGGGGCCGCGTGTGGTTCGAGGGGCTGGCGCGGGGGAGGATGCTGGTCCGCTACGACGGCAGGGGGTCCGGGCTGTCAGACCGCGAGGTCTCCGACTACTCCCTGGAGGCCTGGCTGCTGGACCTGGAGGCCGTGGTAGAGCGCCTGGGCCTGGAGAGGTTCGCCCTATGGGGCAGCGGCCTGGCCGGGCCAACGGCCATCGCCTACGCGGCCCGCTACCCGGAGCGGGTGTCACACCTCCTGCTGTGGTGCTCCTACGTCCGGGGCTCTGACTTCTGGCGGTCGCCGCGCAATCAAGCCTTTCGGGCGATCAGGGAGACCGACTGGGACCTATTCGTGGAGGCCATGGCAGAGCTGGGGCTGGGACGGAGGGGGAGCGATGAGGAGGCGCGGACGATCGCGGCTTTCATTCGGGAGTCTGTCACATGGGAGGCGGCGAATGCGGCCATGCGCGCGGCTGAAGGGGTCGACGTCACCGAGCTGCTGCCGCAGGTGAGGTCGCCGACGCTGGTGCTCCACCGCCGCCAGGTCCCGGCTCCCGAAGTGGGGCTCTCCCGAGAGGTCGCCTCCCGGATACCGGACGCCCGCCTGGCGCTGCTGGAGGGCTCCTCGGTGATACCGTTCCTGGGCGACGCGGAGGCGGTGCTGGCGGCCATCAACGAGTTCCTGGGCGAGGGAGAGGCGGCGGCAGTCGGGGCTGAGACATCAGCGGCCGGCGCTGTCCGCACCGTGCTCTTCACCGACATGGAGGGGTCGACGGCACTGACGCAGCGCCTGGGCGACGCCAGGGCGCGGGAGGTCCTGCGAGAGCACGAGCGCATCGTGCGGGAGGCGTTGAGGGCGCATGGGGGCGCTGAGGTGAAGACGATGGGAGACGGGTTCATGGCGTCGTTCTCGTCGCCGACCGGGGCCCTGGAGTGCGCCGTCGCCATGCAGCGCGCCTTCGCCGTGCGAAATGCCTCCCTTCCCGCTCACCCTGAGCCTGTCGAAGGGCGAGCGGAGCCACAACCTTCCGCTCATGCTTCGACAAGCTCAGCACGAGCGGATAGAAGCGTTGACGCCGAGCCCATCCGCGTCCGCATCGGCATCAACGCCGGCGAGCCGGTGGCGGAGGAGGACGACCTGTTCGGGGTGGCGGTGATAAGGGCGGCGCGCATCGCAGCGATCGCCCAGGGGGGCGAGATACTGGTAGCGAACGTCGTGAGGGAGCTGGCGGAGGGGAAGGACTTCTTGTTCGCCGACAAGGGCGACGTAGCCCTACGGGGGTTCGATGACCCGGTGCGGCTGTTCGAGTTGAGGTGGCGGAGGGAGAGGTGACGGGTGCAAGATTGATATCTAGCCCGCGCACTGAAAGCCTGCCTGCCGGTAGGCAGGTGCGCGGCTCAATAGCAGGAGCCGCCGACTTAAGCCGGCGGCATTGGTGATCAATATGGGGCCGCGTAGCTAGTCACAGATGGAGAGCTTGATGGAGACGCTGAAACCTTGTGTGTTGCTTGACGGCCTGGTCTTTCCGGAAGGTCCGCGCTGGCACGACGGGAAGCTGTGGTTCTCCGATATCCACGCCCAAAAAGTCATGACCGTGGACCCGGAGGGGCGCTCAGACGTAGTCGTATCCGTTCCACAGCGGCCCTCAGGCCTTGGCTTTCTCCCTGATGGCGGGCTGCTGGTGGTTTCCGTGCTTGATGGGCTGTTGCTGCGCCTCGATTCCGGCGGCCTTCACACCCACGCCGACCTCAACGCACTGGGCAGCGTCCAACCGAACGATATGGTTGTGGACGAAGATGGTCGCGCCTACATCGGCGATGTCGCCTTCGACATCTCGGCCGGGCCGCCCAAACCGGGCAGCGTCATCCTAGTGACCCCAGATGGGGACGCGCGACTGGCTGCCGAAGGCCTCAACTACCCCAACGGCTTGGTGATCACTCCGGATGGGAAGACCCTGATAGTCGCAGAAACCATGGGCAGGTGCCTCACCGCCTTCGATATTGCTCCAGACGGTTCCCTATCGGGTAGGCGGCAGTTTGCCAACCTCGGTGTGGGTGCTCTCGGTGGGGCTATGCCTGACGGGATCTGCGTCGACGCCGAAGGAGCCATTTGGGTCAGTTCTCCGCCCACGGGCGAGTTCCTGCGGGTGAAGGACGGTGGCGACATCACCCATCGCATTCCCGTTCCCGGCAAGTGGGCAGTGGCCTGCATGCTGGGGGGAGAGGATCGCCGCACCCTGTTCCTGTGCACGGCTGAGACGACGCTGCAGGGCCTAGGTGAGGGGAAGTCAATCGGATGGATCGAGACGGTCGGCGTCGAGGTCGCCGGAGCGGGACGCCCCTGACCAGACATTCGAGCAGGGAGGCGCAGGCGTTCCAGACCCCCGGTGCGGCTGTTCGAGTTGAGGTGGCGGAAGCCCTAGCGCTGGGGGCCCTCAGTGTTCCTTCTCTTTCTGGCGATCGGAACGTCTCTGCTACGGAACCACTGGGGTGAGGGTCAAGCGTGAGCGGCCCCGCGTCAGAGCGACCCCGCGCGAGGTGGCATCCCGGCGGATATGCCGCCGTTGACGGCGATGCGAGCGCCTGAGATACCGCTATCGCCCTCGCGCTCCTTTTCTCGGGGGCAGGCCTGACGTGAACATAGGCGCTACGTGGGTTATCATCGCGTAGGTTAACGCCCCTTTCATCCAGGCGTTTCTAGAACATGAGACGGGCCGCGCAGGAGCTGAGAGTATGACGTTAGAGACCTCACCACGGCAGAACGTTCGCCCCCTAAAGATCGAGGACGAGATGCGCGCATCCTACCTCGATTACGCCATGTCCGTCATCGTGTCGCGCGCCCTGCCGGACATACGCGACGGCCTGAAGCCGGTGCAGCGGCGCATCCTGTACGCGATGCACGATATGGGGATGCGCCCCGGCTCCCCCTACCGGAAGAGCGCCAGAATTGTGGGCGAGGTCCTGGGTAAGTACCACCCGCACGGCGACACCTCGGTGTACGAAGCGATGGTGCGCATGGCCCAGGACTTCAGCATGCGCTACCCGTTGGTGGACGGACAGGGTAACTTCGGCTCGGTCGATAACGATCCGCCGGCGGCGATGCGCTACACGGAGGCGCGCCTGGCCGCCATCGCCGACGAGATGCTGGCGGACATCGACCGCAACACGGTGGACTTCGCGCCCAACTTCGATGGCTCTTTGCAGGAACCCGTGGTGCTGCCGGCGCGGCTACCCAACCTGCTGGTGAACGGGGCCACCGGTATCGCTGTGGGTATGGCCACGAACATCCCGCCCCACAACCTGAGCGAGGTGTGCGACGCCATCGCCTACCTGATTGAGAACCCGGAGGCGACTACCGCGGACCTTGCGGAGATTGTCCTTGCGCCGGACTTCCCCACCGGGGGCGTGCTCTTCCGCTACGAGACTGTGCGGCTGCCGGCGACCAACGGCCAGGGCCCCACGAGCGAGAGGCGGGACGCGATCCGCACAGCCTACGCGGACGGGCGGGGGCGGGTATTCGTCCGGGCGCGCGCCCACATCGAGGAGATGGCCCGGGGAGGTCGCTACCAGATCGTTGTAAACGAGCTGCCGTACCAGACTAACAAGGCGGCGCTTATCGAGAAGATCGCCGGCCTGGTCCGCAGCAAGCGCATAGACGGCATCTCGGAGCTGCGGGACGAGTCCGACCGCCACGGCATGCGTGTCGTCATTGAGCTTAAGCGCGAGGGGCAGCCGCGACAGGTGCTGAGCAACCTGTTCAAGTTCACGGCCATGCAGTCTACCTTCCCCATGAACATGCTGGCGCTGGTGGACGGTCAGCCGAGGACGGTGAGCCTAAAGCGGATGCTGGATTCGTTCATCGCACACCGGCGGGTGGTGATCCGGCGCCGCTCGGAGTTCGATCTGGAGAAAGCGCGAGAGCGGGGCCACATCCTGGAGGGGCTGCTCAAGGCGCTTGATCAGCTGGACGCGGTGATCAAGGCGATCCGGGGGTCGCCCTCCGCAGACGAGGCGAAGCAGCGGCTGATGAAGGCACCGTTCAAGCTCAGCGACCGTCAGGCCCAGGCCGTTCTGGACATGCAGCTGCGCCGCCTGGCCCGCCTGGAGCGCGAGAAGATCCAGGATGAGTACGCGGAGATCATCAAGCAGATAGGCTATCTGGAGGACTTGCTGGCCAACCCCCGCAAGATCGATTACCTCATCCGCGATGACGCCCAGGAGGTGAAGGAGCGCTTCGGGGATGAGCGCAGGACGCAGATCATGGAACAGGAGCCGGAGGAGTTCTCCGAGGAGGACCTGGTGGCGCACCAGGAAGTGGTGGTCACGCTGTCCATCCATGGGTACGTGAAACGGCTGCCGCTGGACACCTATCGCGCTCAGCGCCGCGGCGGCCGCGGCGTCACCGGCATGCGGACCCGGGAGGACGACGCCGTCCGTCACCTGCTGGTGGCCGATACGCACGACGACCTCCTCTTCTTCACAGATCGCGGCCGCTGTTTCCAGATCAAGGCCTATGAGCTGCCCGACGCCGCACGCATGGCCCGCGGAATCCCCCTGATAAACCTCGTTTCCGTCGATCAGCGGGAGTGGGTGACGGCCGTTGTGCGCTTGCCCAAGGACCTGGAGCGAGACTTCCTGGTGATGGGCTCGAAGCTGGGTGAGGTGAAGAAGACGCCCCTGAAGAAGTTCGCCAACGTCCGGCGCGGCGGCCTCAACGCCATGGACCTGGAGCCGGAAGATGAGTTGGTCTCCGTCAAGATGGCCAGCGACGATGATAATGCGCTGCTGGTGACGGCGGAGGGTAAGAGCCTGCGCTTTTCCGTGCACGCGCTACGCTCCGCGTCGCGGCAGTCCGGTGGGGTGCGAGGGGTGAGGCTTGGCAAGAGCGACCGGGTGGTGGCGATGGAGATCGCCAAGCCGAAGGAGGCGATGCTGGTCGTCACGTCGCAGGGGTTCGGAAAGCGCACGCCCGTGGAAGAATACCCGCTGCAGGGCCGAGGCGGCCAGGGCGTAATCACCTTCAAGGTCAACGCCAAGACCGGCAACCTCATCTCCGCTCGTATGGTAAACCCGTCGCAGGAGCTGATGCTTATATCGGAAGGCGGGATCGTACTGCGCACCCCGATGGAGCACATCTCCGTCCAGGGGCGATCTACACAGGGCGTAACGCTGATGGATGTCGAAGATGGGGACGCGGTCGCGGCGGTCACCATTATCGATACGGCACGGGAGTACAAGGAAGAGGCTGTCCTTCTTACCGGCGTGAGCGCACAACCGGAGTCCGTGGCGGGCGGCAAGAAGCAGCCCGCGAAGAGGGCTGGTGGTCGTGCAGGGAAGCACGGGGCGAAGGGTAAGGGGAAGGTCTCACCGCCGAAGGCTCAGCGTTCCGCTGCCAAGTCGCGGGCGCCTTCCGCCGGGAGCAAGTCATCTGCGGCCACGGGTGGGAAAACTTCCCCGCCGGCCAAGACTCAGCGGTCAAGCGCCAAGTCCGGGAAGACTTCCGCCAAAGGCAGAGCGTCTGCTGCCAAGTCCGCACCCGCACCACGGCGGCGGTCTCCGCGCAAGGGTAGTTAGGAGTGTCCAGGGTCCTTCAACGGCTGAGCGAGATGGGGCTGGAGCTGCCCCAGCGGCGCTCCGCCGGTCAGTACGTCGGGGCCGTGCGCAGCGGGAACCTGGTGTTCGTGTCGGGCGCCGGGCCGGTCGGGCCAGAGGGGATGGTCACGGGGAAGTTGGGCGTAGAGCTGAATGTACAGGCCGGGCAGGAAGCGGCGAGGCTGTGCGTGCTGAACTGCCTCAGCGCTCTCCAGGAGGTCCTGGGCGACCTGGACCGGGTCAGCCGCATCGTGAAACTGCTGGCCTTCGTCAACAGCGGCCCGGGATTCAGTCAGCAGCATGTCGTGGTGGACGGGGCATCTTCCTTCCTGCTATCGTTGTTCAGTGATAAAGGCGCCCATGCCCGCAGCTCGGTTGGCGTGGCGGAGCTGCCGATGAACATTCCTGTGGAAGTGGAAATGACCGTGGAGGTGGAGGGTCCATGATTCGGAGGTCGCAGCCATGAAGCAGCGAACAGCCGACATTTTCTCTGATTTTGAGCGCATCAATGAGCGCATGGAGCAGGCCTGGCGCCAGGTTCTGGGCCCGCCCGGATCCCCGCGCTTCTGTGCCCCGCTGATCGAGCCGCCCGCAGACGTCTACGAGACGGATCGCGAGGTGGTGGTGGTGGCGGAGATCGCCGGCATCATAGAGGAAGAGGTGGAGATCGCGGTGAACAGGAGGGTGCTTGTCATGAGCGGGGAGCGGCGGCCGAGCGCCGCGCAGCCCGGGCGTCTCTACTCACAGATGGAGATCTGCTACGGACCGTTCCGGCGCGAGCTTCACCTCCCTGCCGAGGTCAACCCGGGCCAGGCCAGGGCCCAGTACTCGCAGGGGGTGTTAGAGATCGTGCTGCCGAAAGTGACCCGCCGCACGAGCCGCCAAGTGAAGATCGTCGTCCGTTAGGACAGCCGGCTCTGCCGGTCGGCGTAAAGGTTGGGGCGGGTAAATGAGTCAAGAAACGCAGGCTGAACAAGACGAGGCCCAGCGGGCGCAGCCTAACCCGCAGGGAGAGAACCCCCAGATTCGACTCCCGGATGTGATCCCTT
The DNA here is from genome assembly GCA_001795235.1 of Chloroflexi bacterium RBG_16_64_32. GTDB lineage: Bacteria > Chloroflexota > Dehalococcoidia > SM23-28-2 > RBG-16-64-32 > RBG-16-64-32. Next base: position 7,312 of record MGNZ01000067.1, read on the forward strand.
TCATTGGGAGCGGCTCCACGGTGATGTATCCGCAGCAGCTTATGCCCGTCCTGGCCACCGAGGAGAAGGACGTTAAGGCGATTGACGATGCGGCCGCCGCCGACGTCAAAGTGCTGGGCCTGTTCTCACAGAAGCCCAGCCCTGAGGAGGGCCGCTACGAGGGCGAGCTCCATGACCTCGGCACCGCCGCCACTATCGTGCGCATGGCCAAGGCCCCGGATGGCACCGTTCACGCCATCCTCCAGGGCGTCGCCCGCGTCCGGATATGCGAGGTCGAGCAGTCCAAGCCCTGGATACGCGGTCGCGTGGAGCGACTGGAGGACATAGTCGGGGCCAGCCTGGAGACCGAGGCGATGATGCGCAGCGCCGTCGCCGCCTTTCAGAATGTCGTTGAGATATCGGAGGCGTTGCCCAAGGAGTTGGGGGCGGCCGTTAATAACATCTCAGAACCATCCGCCTTAGCCGATTTCATCGCCGCCAATCTTCACATCACCCCGGAGCAGCGGCAGCAGGTGCTCGAGGAGCTGGATGTGTCCAAACGTCTGCGGCTCGTGATCGACATGCTGCGCCACGAGCAAGAGGTGATGGAGGTGGAGTCCAAGATTCAGTCCGAGGTGAAGGGTGAGCTGGACAAGCGGCAGCGCGAGTTCATCCTGCGGGAACAGCTGAAGGCGATCCAGAAAGAGCTGGGGGAGGGGGATATCACGCCGGAGCTGAGCGAGCTGAAGAAGAGGCTGGACGAGGCTGACCTGCCGGAAGCGGCCGGGAAAGAGGCCGACCGCGAGATGCAGCGCCTCCTCACGATCCCGTCAATCTCGCCGGAGTATCAGGTGGCCCGCACCTACTTGGAGTGGCTGGCCGACCTGCCGTGGAAGATCAACACGGAGGACAACCTGGACATCGATCGAGCGGAAAAGATCCTGAATGAGGACCACTACGGGCTGGAGAAGGTGAAGCAGCGCATTCTTGACTTCCTGGCCGTGCGCCAGCTCAGGGCCGGCGAGACGCGCGGGCCAATCCTCTGCTTCGTGGGGCCTCCGGGCACCGGCAAGACCTCTCTGGGCCAGTCCATTTCGCGGGCGCTGGGGCGCAATTTCATCCGCATGTCGCTGGGCGGGATGCGCGACGAGGCGGAGATCCGCGGCCACCGGCGCACGTATGTCGGCGCCCTCCCCGGCCGCGTCATCCAGGAGATTCGTCGCTGCGGCTCTAACAATCCTTTGTTCATGCTGGACGAAGTGGACAAGCTGGGGGTGGACTTCCGCGGCGACCCTGCGTCGGCGCTCCTGGAGGTGCTGGACCCGGCCCAGAACCACACCTTCAGCGACCACTACCTGGACGTGCCTTTCGACCTGTCCAAGGTGTTCTTTATCACTACGGCCAACCTCACGGACCCCATACCGCCGCCGTTGCGTGATCGGATGGAGGTCATCGAGCTGCCCGGTTACACGGAGCACGAGAAGCTGGAGATCGCCAGGCGCTACCTGTTGCCCCGCCAGGTGACGGAAAACGGGATCCCCGAGAAGATGCTCACGGTTACCGACGACGCCATTCTCGAGATTGCACGTTCGTACACGCGGGAGGCGGGCGTCCGAAACCTGGAGCGGGAGTTGGGGGCCATCTGCCGCGGCGTGGCGCGTAGGGTGGCCAAGGGCGAGACGGAGTCGCTGACGGTGGGAGACGAGAACCTTGAGGACTTCCTGGGGCCGCCTCGGTTCCGCTGGGAGCTGGCCGAGGGGAAGGATGAGGTGGGGGTGGCCACCGGCTTGGCCGCCACCATGACCGGTGGCGACGTGTTGTTCGTGGAAGTCTCCACAGTGCCCGGCAAGGGGAGGCTTATCCTAACCGGCAAGCTGGGCGAGGTGATGCAGGAGTCGGCTCAGGCGGCCCTGACCTACGCCCGCTCCCGCGCCCCCGCGCTGGACATCCAACCCTCCTTCTTCGACAAGCACGACATCCACATCCACGTGCCCGCGGGAGCGATACCTAAAGACGGGCCCTCCGCCGGGGTAACGATCGCCACCGCCCTGGTGTCGGCTATCACCAGGCGGCCGGTGCGAAGGGACGTGGCTATGACGGGGGAGATCACATTGAGGGGAAAGGTTTTGCCCGTCGGCTCGGTCCGCGACAAGGTGCTGGCCGCCCACCGCGCCGGTATCAAGCGTGTCATCGTGCCGGACGAGAATGAGAACGATCTGGCGGAGGTGTCGGAGGAGGTGCGGCGGGAGCTGGAGTTCGTGTTGGTGAGCCACGTGGACGAGGTGCTGAAGGCCGCCCTGCACCCGGGGAGACGGCGGGAAGAGACGAAGCTTGTAGCGGCGGCGCCGTAGGCCTTGGAAGAGGAAGGCCACCTCTGGTTCCGCCAGGCGGGGGAGGATCTGAAAACGGCACGGGTGCTCTTGCAGGGTGGACGCCACTACGCGGCATCCTACTTTGCGCAGCAGGTGGCGGAGAAGGCACTCAAGGCGCTACTTTTCATCGGCAAAGGCCAGCCACCCAGACGGACACACGACCTGAGGGAGCTGGGTGAAGAAGCCGAACTGCCCGCCGAATGGTTGACATCCCTGACCGAGCTGTCCGCGGTGTATCTAGTTTCGCGCTACCCCGACATCACTCCCAGCACTCTCCCGGCTGAGACGGTAAACTATGAGGAGAGCCGTGGACACGTCGAACTAGCCGAAAAGGTGTTGCAATGGGCGCGACAACGATCAGAGATCCACTAGTTGAACGGTTCCGCGACCGGATAGAGCGCCAAATGAAGGTGACCGCTCTTATCTGGTTCGGCTCGCGGGCTGCGGGCCGCGGAGATGGATGGAGTGACTACGACTTCATCGTGGTATCGCCGGAGTTCGAGGACATGCGATTCCTCACCCGAGCCAGCAAATTGGAGTCGCTGCGCGAGCCACGGGTTGCCTACGATTTCCTTTGCTACACCCCGGACGAGTTTGAGAAGATGACCAAGCGTATCACCATTGTCCGTGAGGCCGTCGAAAGCGGCATACGTCTTATCTAGCGGCAGGCTCCAGCAGCTACCGCCCCTGCGTTCAAGGGAGGAAGTGCCACGTTTGCCTCACCTGGCCGGCACGGCCCTCGAGCAGGAGCCTGGTGAGTAGGACGCCTTCGCGCACGCACAGCTCCCAGATCCTGGCGCCCGCCTCGGCGCTGCCCTGAGTGGGATCGCCGACGACGCCCGTGTCGGATACAGAGGAGAAATCCATGTCGCGGCCCCACTCGAAGGGTCGCAACGCGGGCATGCGCACCCGGTCTGCTCGAACGGCGTCCTTGTCCAGGCACAGGCGGATGGACGTAGCGAAGGAGTCGGCGTGGCCGCCTGGTATCTGGCGGCCGAAGGCCGTGTCGCAGACAGTCCCGTAGTCGATGACCGGTTGATAGGCGGCGCAGTCCTCATGCGAGACGTTGAAGGGGTCGATCACCGCCTGGAGGTCATGCTGACCGCACCCCCGCCAGACGACCAGGGTGTTGAATCCCTGGGCGGCGAGGCTCTCCAGCACGTCCTCCACCAGCGCTTCGTGTGTGGACTGGCGAAGGTTGACGTAGCCGAATCCGAACCCTACGTGTTCAGGCGTGGGGCCGAACGGCAGGGCCGGCATCACGAGGACGAGCTCGCCGTGGTCGCTCTGCAAGCTCTCTGCGATGTCCTCGCAGAGTCTGGCGATCATCCAGGTGTCAAAATCAGTGGGCAGGTGCGGTCCCTGCTGCTCCGTGCATCCCAGGGGGATGAAGACCGCGCGCACCTGGGGCGCTAGATCGCGCAGCTCCTCGTAGGTCAGACCGGCATATCGCATGGGGCAACCATCGGTGGGGGCAAGAGTCCAGATCAGTACCCGCGCTTAAGGTCGACGGTGTTGCGCAGGGGCTCGCCGGCCAGGTAGCGGCGAAGGTTATCGGCGAACAGGGCAACGGCCCGCTCCATGTAGACCGGCGTGCCGCCGCTGATGTGCGGCGTCAGGATCACGTTCTCCATCCCCCAGAGCTCGCTCTCCGGCGACAGCGGCTCCTGCTCGAACACGTCCAGAGCGGCGCCGGCGATCGAGCCCTCTTTGAGGGCGCGCACGAGCGCCGCCTCGTCGATGACAGCGCCGCGGGCGATATTGATGATGCGCGCCGTGGTCTTCATGGCCCGCAGCTCACCTTCGCCGATGAGACCGCGGGACTCCTGTGTCAGGGGCACGGCGATGACCACATAATCGGCCTGGGACAGCAGATAGGGCAGGTCGGACGGCGGCAGGAGCTCGTCCACGTCCGCCACCCCTGTGTCGTGGCCTTCGGCTCGCCTCTGGACGGAGCGGCGAATGGCTAGCACGCGCATGCCGTCGGTCTTGGCCAGCCTGGCCACGTGGCCACCGATGGCGCCCAGGCCGACAATGCCGACCGTCTTGCCGTAGAGCTCCTCGGCCAGGTAGGGACGCCAGGTGCGCTCCGTCTGGGCGCGCATCGCTCCGGCGAACCCTTTGGCGAAGGCGAGCATGGCGCCCATCACGTACTCGCCGATGGGCACGGCGTGGATGCCGCTGGCGGTGGTGAGAGTGATCCGCCCGCGGGCGGAGGCCAGCTCGCTGTCCAGGAGCCGGTCCAGGCCCGCGGAGGTGAGCTGCACCCATCGCAGGTTGGGCGCGGTGTCGGCTATGTCGGGAGGGATCATGGGTGACGTGAAGAGGACCTCGGTCTGGGCGAGGATGGCGGCCAGGTTCGCCGCGGCCTCTTCCTCCGTCTCGCCCTCGGGGCGGCGGCCCTCGGCGTAGGCTAACCAGACGGGGCGGCCCTTGCGGTATACCTGCCGTTGCGCCCAGGACAGGACCACTACCCGCAGGCGCGGGCTCACCCGCCGGATGGGAGCGACGAGGTCGTCGCCGAGGCCGAAGGCGAGGACGACGGTCACTTCGTTCATAGGGCTCCCCGCATTATAGCGGCTACAGGTGGCCTGCGAGAACACGGTATCAATCCGCCGCGATAAATCGTCAAATACCATCCACTCTTAACCATCCATTAACTGATGTTGATAAACGGTTGACTTACGGTGGAACTGGAGGCGATGAACCCCATCCGCTCTCCTGAACCGATACGGCTTCCCCAAGCCCATCGACTCACACAGGCGCAAGGGTGGCAACGGACCCAAGACCCGCGTATGTGACAGCGCTGGAGCCCGGGGCGAGCCCAAGAGGGAGGACTGTATGGCCAGGGGTTGGCACCCCACCTGGCAGGACAATAACAACGGTTCCGGTCCCAACAGCGGACCGCCCCGCCGCAAGCGCTCATTTTCGGGCGGCTACATCTTCGTCCTGGGGCTTGCTGTCGTGGTTGTCCTGTTCATGGCCGCCGTGGGCGTCATCGCCGCGCAGACCCCGTCCAGCCGCGCAACGGCGCCGGACAATTCGCCGACGCCCGCCGAGTCGCCTGTGCCGGTCAAGGTCATGGTCGAGCCGGCGCAGCTGGCACCCAATCCGGAAGACACCAGGGCCCCGTCCGTGACGGAGGGCCCGGCCGAGGAGGATGTGCCGGAGGTCCAGCTCTCGCTTGTCGAGAGCGAAGAGGAGGTAGCATCATCGGTAGTCCAGGCGCCAAGAACCGTCGCCAGCTCCTGGTCGGCGGAGCCGACTCCGGCCGCGCCCGCGCCGGCCCCCGCTCCCGCCGGCGAAGCGGTCCGCTTGGCCGCCGAGGCGGAGGAGGCCTACGGGGTGCTGATCATCGTCGAGGGCCAGAACTGGGGCGCCGTCGATGAGGCGCAGGCGATCAACGTCCAGGCTGTGATCAGCGCCATAGACCGGCTGCCGGACACGATAGTCTCCACCGTTGTCGCTCACGGCCACGGCCCGCTGACGTTCGTATCCAACGACCAGGGTCGAACGGCAGGCGGATGGCAGCCGTACGGCGAGTTTGCGATCGCGTACTACACGAACTCCGATCAGGGCCCGGGCGGCTATCACGCAAGCAACCAGGTGGTGCTAAGCGTCGGCGCGGGCACCATGTCTATCGGGCACGAGATGCTGCACGCGTACCAGTTCCGAAACGTGGGCCCGGACGAGTACGCGCTGGCGTTGCTCCAGCCGGAGATGCGTTCGTTCATGGAGGCGACGGGCTGGCGGCAGACCAGCAGCGACGATGACGTGCGGCTGGCGGCGACCGCGCCCTGGTCAGCGCTGGACTCGCTGTACGTGTACGAGGGACGCCCTCTGAGCTACGTCACGAGCGGCGGCGCATCCACCACTATCAGCGCCGCCAACCCGATAGAGGCGTTCGCGATTGCGGGCTCCATCTACTACACCCGTCCGTCCTGGATGCCCCTGCCGGACTGGCCGGAGTACTGGGACTGGTTCAGCGCCAACGTGGGCTAACGCCCAATGGCCAGCCGCTCTATGAGCCAGCGGGGTAGGCCTGCGTCCTCCATCAGCCTCTGTGTGGCCGGTATGTCGTACTCCACTCGGTGAACGGTGATCGTCTTCTGTTCGGAGTCGTATACGGCGTAGGCGGCGCGGGGGTCGCCGTCGCGGGGCTGGCCGACGCCGCCCGGGTTGATCACGAGTTTGCGGTCGCCGGGTAGCTGCCGGCGGGCGCCGTCCTCCAGGTGGTACAGCTCGCAGCCGTGGGGGAACTCATCGCCTGGCAATACCAGCACCGGTATGTGGGTGTGGCCGACGAAGCTGAAAGGCGTCTGCTGCCGCTCAAGGTGGGCCAGGGCCGCCTCGTGGGAGTGGAGGTACTCCCAGATGGGGTCGCGCAGGGTGCCGTGGACGAGCGTGAACTCCGCGCCTGACGCCCCGGCCTCCGGGCTGGCGTCTCGGCCGGCCCCGGCGTACGCCACCTCCGGCAGGGCGTTCAGGTAAGCGGCGTCGTCCTGGGAGAGCCGGGCGCGTGTCCAGACGGCGGCCGTGGCGGCGTCCGGGTTGAACTCCTCGGTGCCGATCGCCCCGGTGGCCGCCCGGTCGTGGTTGCCGGCGACCGCCACGGTGCCCAGACCCCGCAGCCTGGCGATGCATTCCGAAGGCTGGGGGCCGTAGTCGACGGTATCGCCGAGGCACCAGAGGGCGTCGGTGGCGGCCTGGGCTTCGGCGTGGCGGAGCACGGCCTCCAGGGCGGCGAGGTTGGCGTGGACGTCGGCGAGGATGGCGATGCGCATCTACACCCATGGTAGGCGCGGCCCGCTTGAACCGCTAGCGGTCGCGCAGCGCCTCGTTGACAGCCTCCAGAGCCAGGCGCACAATCGCTAACTCCGAGAAAAGCCTCAAGGCCGCTCACACACGCGTCTGTATTGACTTCAAGCGTGGGTGAATCCGCGCCGCCTGCGGGGTCAGTTACCCTTGTCGGCGCTTGACCGCCGTGCTACTATTATCGCAATGGTTTGTACCGTCTATGATGCGGCGGTCGGCGCTCGCCAGCCGTTCGTGTCGCAGATGAGGCTAAAGTTCTGCGCGTC
>MGNZ01000068.1:0-500 GCA_001795235.1 Chloroflexi bacterium RBG_16_64_32
CTTGTGGGCGTCGGAAAGTTCGTAGTCCATAGCGTCCCCATTCTACAGGATGGCCCACCGTGGGGTCTTGACCTCACTCCGCCCGCTCGCACGGCACCCCATGCGATTGTAGCCTCTTGAGCCACACCCCCGCCGGATCGGCGGCGAAGATTCCCTCCAGCAGGCGCCCCAGCCTCCCCCGCGGCGGCGACGCCCGCGCGGCGTCCCAGGCTCCCGGATACGCCAGCTCCGGCCGGCCCAGGCACTTGGCCAGCGCTTTCCACTGCGCTTCGTTCTCGCAGGCCGGGAACAGCCAGCCGTCGGCGCAGCGGTAGCGGCGGAATCCTGGCGAGGATTTCGGCATCTAATCGCTCTCTGTGGCGCACCCCTCCGAGCCTACGGCGTCGCCCAAGCGGCAGCATTATACTCCCCGCCTGCGCAGAGCAGAACCGCCACAGCCGGCGGTCAGGTTGACGACGCCATTGGGCGGGTGCTATCTTTCCCCCATCGCCTCAGCACTC
>MGNZ01000068.1:512-9637 GCA_001795235.1 Chloroflexi bacterium RBG_16_64_32
GCCTCGAGATGGGAGCGATATGCCCGCGCGAAGCGAATGGGACGCCATAGTAGTCGGCTCGGGCCTGGGCGGCCTCACCACAGCCGCATATCTGACCACCAACGGCCTGCGCACGCTGGTGCTGGAGAAACACTACGTGGCGGGCGGCAACGCCCACGTCTTCCGCCGCAAGCAGACGTTCGAGTTCGACGTTGGGGTGCACTACCTCGGTGACTGCGGCCCCGATGGGCTCATCCCCACCGTCCTCCGCAGCGTCGGCCTGGAAGGCAAGGTCGAGTTCCTGGAGATGGACCCGGACGGGTTCGACACGCTGATGTTCCCCGGCCTCACGTTCCGCGTGCCCAAGGGCTGGGACCGCTATCGTGAGCGGCTCGTGGCGGCGTTGCCCGACGACGAGACTGGCCTCCACCGCTGCCTGGACACGCTGCAAGGCGTCGTCTCCGATTTCGCCAGGATAAACCTGCCCGTTGAGCCGGAGGACGTGCCCCGCCTGATGCAGGAGGCGCCGAACTTCATGACGTGGGGCATGCGCTCGCTGGGCGATCTGTTTGACCACTGCAGCCTTGGCCAGAAGGCGCGGGCGGTCCTGGCCGCCGAGTGTGGCACCTACGCTCTGCCGCCGTCGCGGGCCCCCGTCATAATGCAGGCGGTCGTCATGGACCACTACCTGAAGGGCGCGTACTACCCGCGGGGCGGCGGGCAGGTGCTTCCGGCCCACCTGGTGGACGTCGTGCGCTCTCACGGAGGCGAGGTGCGGACCCGCGCCGGCGTGGAGCGCATTCTGGTGGAGGACGGCGCCGCCGTGGGCGTGCGGCTGACCAGCGGGGAGGAGCTCCGAGCGCCGGTCGTCGTGTCCAACGCGGACCTGAAGCGGACGTTTCTGGAGATGGTAGGCGAAGAGCACCTCTCTCCGCAGACGGTCGCCCGCGTCCGGCAGTACCGGATGGCGCTGCCTCTGTTCTGCGTCTACCTGGGTCTGGACATTGACCTGCGCGGGCGCATCCCCAATACCAACTATCTGTACTACACCTCGTTCGACATAGAGGGGCCGTACCAGGACTGCCTGGACGGGCGCGTGCCCTCGGACCTGGGCTTCTTCATCACTGTGGCCTCCGTAAAGGACCCGCATACGGAGACCATCGCGCCCAAGGGCTACTCCAGCCTTGAGATCATGTCGCTCGTGCCCGCCGACTACTCAGTGTGGGGCATCGAGAAGGGGCCGGCATCCGGCGAGAGGTACCACCGCAATCCAGTCTACCAATCGCTAAAGGAGCGCCTGACCGACGCCCTCGTGGAGGGGGCCGAGCGGGTCATCCCCGGCATCGGCGAGCACATAATCTGGAAGGAGGCCGCCACGCCCATCAGCCAGGAGCACTTCACGTTCTCCACCGGCGGCACCTCCTACGGGATCGACCTGGCAGTCGACCAGTTCGGGCCCAACCGCCCGACGCCGAAGACGGAGATCGACGGGCTATACCTGGCGGGCGCCAGCACTGTCTTCGCGCACGGCATCGCGGGCGTCATGCGCGGCGGCGTAGGCTGCGCCAGCGCCGTCCTCGGCCGCGACCTCCAGTCGGAAGTGGATGCGGGACGCGTCTTCGGCGACCCGGCCAAGCTCAGCGGCGGCGGGCCGGACTGGGACCCCTGGCAGGCCAGCCGCTAGGAGTCTGGCGCTCCATGCGCTCAGCAGTGCTCAGCACCGGGCGACCCGGTCACCCTCAGCGGCGGCGGGCCGGACTGGGACCCCTGGCAGGCCAGCCGCTAGGAGTCTGGCGCTCCATGCGCTCAGCAGTGCTCAGCACCGGGCGACCCGGTCGCCGCTGGCTAGGCGACCAAGCTGACAACTCCCTCGCCTTTCTCGCACCAGTGCTTTGCTCCAGGACCGGCAGATCGGGGGCGGGCCACGGCGCTTTGTCCGCCGCGCGGAGCTGAGGCTGCCCGTGTTCGATACCGTCACGTCGGCCCGAGCCCTGATGGGGATGTCACTGGCGTTCCACATCTGCTTCACCGCCATCGGCATCGGCCTGCCTCTCCTTCTTTTCATCGCTGAAGGCATCGCCCTGCGCACCGGCGACGAAACGTACCGCCAAATGGCGAAGCGCTGGGGACGGATCGCCGCCGTCCTGTTCGCCATCGGCGCTGTTTCCGGGACCATCCTCTCGTTCGAGTTCGGTCTGCTCTGGCCAACTTGGATGGAGTTCTCCGGCGGCATCATCGGCTTCCCCTTCGCGCTGGAAGGATTCGCCTTCTTCACGGAAGCGATCTTCCTTGCTCTCTATATCTACGGCTGGGACCGGCTCTCACCGCGGGCGCACTGGCTGTGCACAATTCCTCTTGTGGTGAGCTCCGCAGCGTCCGCGTTCTTCGTGATCAGCGCCAACGGCTGGATGAACCAGCCTGCGGGCTTCGAGATGGTGAATGGCAAGGCGGTCAACGTCGATCCGCTCGCAGCGATGTTCAACGCCGCCATGCCCTACGAAGTGACGCACGGCGCGCTGGCTTCGTACGTCGCGACGGGCTTCGCGGTCGCCGGTGTATACGCCATCGCCATGCTGCGGGGCGACCGGTCAGACTACGTCAGGAAAGCGTTGCTGTTGGGGCTCGCCGTCGCCGCGGTCTCCACGCCGCTCCAGATCATCAGCGGTGACCTGAGCGCCCGATTCCTGGCGCACAACCAGCCGGAGAAGTTCGCTGCGATGGAGGGCCAGTTCGATACGGAGCAGGGCGCGCCCCTGCGCATCGGCGGCTTCCCCGACCCAGGGGACAGGACAACGCGCTACGCAATTGAGATACCGAAGCTGGCCAGTTTCCTCGCGTTCGAGGACTTCGATGCCGAGGTGCGTGGCCTCAACAGCTTTCCGCAGGACGAGATTCCTGACCCGCGCCTGGTCCACTACTCGTTCCAGGCGATGGTCGGCATCGGGTTCTTCATGCTAGCTGTGGCCGCCTGGGTCCTGGGACTCGCCTGGTGGCGGAAACGGATCGACCCGGGGCGTGTGCCGCTTCTGGCGTTAGCGGCCACGCTGCCTCTAGGTTTCGTAGCGATCGAGGCCGGGTGGTTCGTGACCGAGTTCGGCCGTCAGCCCTGGATTATCTACCAGTTGATGCGCACGGACGAGGCGGCGACGCCACGCGAAGGCATCGGATTCATCCTTCTCGTGTTCGTCCTGATCTACATCGCGCTCGCTGCCGGACTTGCGCTCCTACTGCTGCGAGAGCAACGGCGGCCGCTGGAGCCGGGGGCCCGACCAGGGGAGGCGCCGGATGCCGCTTGAGGATCTCGCCGCAGGTGTGGTGCTGCTGGGGCTGATCGCCTATGCGATGTTCGGCGGGGCCGACTTCGGCGGTGGGGTCTGGACCGCCCTGGCCAGCGGCCCGCGGGCGGCCCAGCAGCGGGAGGCGATCTTTCGTGCCATGGGGCCGGTGTGGGAGACGAACCACGTGTGGCTTATTCTCATCATCGTTACCCTGTTCACGGCGTTCCCGCCAGCGTTCGCCGATCTGTTCACGGCGCTCCTTGTGCCGCTGGTGATCGCTCTTGTGGGCATCGTGTTCAGGGGAGCTGCGTTCGCGTTCCGGCACTACGGGCGCGGTGGTGAGGCAGGGCTCCCTGCGACCGGCGCCGTGTTCTCGGTAGCCAGCGTAATCACTCCCATGACAATGGGTATGGCGCTTGGCGCCATCGCGGGCGGTCACGTGACGATCGAGGACGGAGTGGTCACGTCAGGGATTTGGGAGCCCTGGCTACAGCCGTTCTCCGTCCTCTGCGGCCTCATCGCGGTGGCCATCTGCGGCTTCCTCACCGCCCACTACATGACAACCCGCACGACCGGAGAGCTGCAGGAGGACTTCCGCAACCGCGGTCTCGTCGCCAGTTTCATTCTCGGAGTCCTCACAACCATCGCCATCCCGGTCGCTTACTGGAATGCCGACCCGTTCTGGGATGAGCTGCTAGAGCCGGCAGCCGTCGCCGTCATAAGTGCGGCGGTCATTATGGGGCTGACTTCCCTAGCCGTACTGCGGCGGCGCTGGTACCTGCTGGCGCCGCCCGTTGCGGCAAGCACAGTAGCGCTAGTCATCGCCGGCTGGGGGGCGGTCCAGTACCCCTACTTCATCCTGCCGGACGAGCGCATCTCAGATGTGGCGGCCGGTGATGCCACACTCACAGCATTCCTCATCGCCCTGCCGGTCGGCGCGCTCATCCTCATCCCGTCGCTGGCGTTGCTCTACTTCGTTTTCAGTGAGAAGACGGGCGGTCCCGGCGTCGAGAGCGAAGGGTACGAGTATTGATGCCATCTTGCATCACCTACACGCCTGTGAGTGATCCCTACCGCATCGCCCGGCCGCCGTCGACGTTGATCGCCTGGCCGTGGATGTACGATGCGTTCGGCCCGCACAGGTGGCATAGCGCCCGTGGTATAACCATCACGGGAACCGGCGCCAAGGTGCTATAATGCGCCACGTCAATCATGGAATCCTGGGTCGTAGGCTTCGACGGCGACACGGACGTGGAGCGCCACGCCGGCATCGAAACGGGCAGCGCCGCACCGCCGCCTATCCGTCTTCGCTTCGTCTCCGATTACATCTGACCGTGGTGCTTCATCGGCCTGGTGCGGGTCGAGCGGCTGCGCGAGGAGTTCGACGTTGAGTTCGACGCCTGGGCCTTCGACCTGCGGCCCGGCCTGCCGCCCGAGGGGTTGCCGCGGGACGAGGTGTACCGCGAAGGCCTCTATCCGCCCGGCTACGTCGACCGGCTGCGCGAGATGGCCCGGGAGTCCGGTATCCAGATGATCGCGCCGCCGGTGGTGGCCAACACCCAAAAGGCGCACCAGGCCACCGAGTTTGCCAAGGAAGGCGGCCGCCTGCCGCAGTTTCACCGCGCCGTTTTCGCCGCCTACTGGGAGAAGGGCGAGAACATCGGCGATGAGGACGTGCTCTGTCGCCTGGCGGGGGAGTGCGGCCTGGACCCGGATGGGCTGCGGGCGGCGCTGGCCGGCGGCCGCTACGCCCAGCGGGTGCGGGAGCAGATGGCGTGGGCCCGCGACGCCGGCCTGGGAGGGGTGCCCACGTTCGTCTTCTCCTCCGGCGATGGCCGAACGTTCGCCCTGGTGGGGGCGCAGGACTACGAGGTGTTCGCCGATATCGCCCGCCGCATCCAGCGCGGGGAGTTGAAGGCGACATGACCGCACACAACGATGAAGGCCAGGCTTAAGCCTGGCCTTCGGAGGGGATCGGACAGGAGGAGCAATGGAGTTCAGGTTCACGGCCGAGGAGGAGGCGTTCCGAACGGAGGTACGCGAGTTCTTGAAGATCGAGCTGCCGCCCGGCTGGTCCGCCTTAGGCGGATTCGACTCGGAGACAGAGCTGGGATCGGAGCAGCAGTCGGAGTTCGGCCGGAAGTTCAACAAGAAGCTGGCGAAGCGGCGCTGGCTGACGATGCCCTGGCCCGTGGAGTACGGCGGACTGAAGGCGTCCATCATGCAGCAGATGATCTACAACGAGGAGATGGCCTACGCGAGCGCGCCCACGGGCCTCAGCATGGGCGTGGCCTGGGTGGGCCCCAGCCTGATGATCTACGGCACCGAGGAGCAGAAGAAGCGCTATCTCCCCACCATCGCTAGCCACGACGAGATCTGGTGCACACTGTACTCCGAGTCCGAGGCCGGCTCCGACCTCGCCTCCCTGCAGACGCGGGCGGTCAGGGACGGCGATGAGTGGGTGATCAACGGCCAGAAGATATGGACCACCGGCGCTCACAGCTCGGACTGGGGCTGGATAGCGGCCCGCACAGACCCCGAAGCCCCCAAGCACAAGGGCATCAGCATGTTCATCCTGCCCATGCACGCCCCCGGCATCACCGTTGCGCCCCTGATCAACATGGCGGGCATGCACGGCTTCAACGAGGTGTTCTTCCAGGACGTGCGCATCCCCGCCAGCTACATCGTGGGGCAGGAGAATAACGGCTGGTATCAGCTGGCCGTGGCCCTGGACTTCGAGAGGACGTCGGTGGCGGGCGTAGCGCGGGCGCGCCGCTGGTGGGAGGACCTCCTGCGCTTCTCCCGCGAGCAGCGGGGCTTCGTGGAGGCGCGGCCGGAGGTACGCCACCGCCTGGCGGAGATCGGCCTGGAGATAGAGGCCGGGAAGAACCTCTGCTACCGGGTGGCCACCCTGCAGCAGGCAGGCCAGATACCCAACTACGAGGCGTCCATCGCCAAGCTCTACTCCTCGGAGGTGGGGCGGCGGCTGTCCGGCACCGGGATGGAGCTGCTGGGGCTGTACGGCCAGCTGCATCCACGCAGCAAGTACGCCTACCTGCGGGGCCGTATCGAGCGGTACTATCAGGTGAGCGTGGCGGAGACGATCGCCGGCGGCACCAGCGAGATCATGCGCAACATCATCGCCATACGCGGCCTGGGCCTGCCCAAGGGGTAGGGCAAGGTGTACGAGAGCGAGCGCCGCTCCCGCCACTACTACGACCGGCGTGCTCCTGTGTACGACTGGAGCAATAGGATCGTAGCGCTCTTGCGTGGCGAATCAGCCATCAGGGAGCGCCTCAGGGCCATTGACCACCTGGCGTTGAAGGCCGGCCAGCGCGTGCTTGAGGTCAGCGTGGGAACGGGCAGCAATTTGCTTCTAATGGCCGAACAGGTGACCCCGAACGGCCGCCTCGTCGGCCTCGACATTTCGTCTGCCATGTTGAGCCGTTGCCGTCGAAAGCTGCGACGGCGAAACGTCAAGGCTGACCTTGTGCTCGGCGAAGCGGCCCACCTGCCATTCGCGGACCGCGCATTCGACGCCGTCTTCCACCACGGCGGCATCGCCGAGTTCGGCGATAAGAAGGGAGCGATCGTGGAGATGATGCGGGTCGCCCGGCCGGGAGCCAAGGTGGTCATCTGCGATCTCGGCGTCCCGACGGATAGGAAGCTGTCGCTGGTCAACAGGCTGCTCCTGAAGCTACAGCCGCCATATGGCCAGCCGCCGCCCCTAGAGCTGATCCCGTCCGGGGCCCAGGACCTTCACCTCACCTGGTTCCGAAGCGACGCCTGGTACATGATCGAGTTCGTGAACCCCTGAGGCCTCGCCGCCCCCTTGACAGGAACACCGTTTCCGGACTAACTTTACGATTTACTAACGGTTCACCGTGCGTAACTTCCAGTTGTGGCCAGCGTTGTCTATATTGGATTTGCGGGGGATTGGAGCCTCGAACGAGGGTTGGAATGTCCTATCGGCGTATCAGTGACTACGGTGTAATAGGGAACATGCACTCCGCGGCGCTCGTCAGCGCCGACGGTTCCATCGACTGGCTGTGCTTTCCCCGCTTCGATTCGCCCAGCGTTTTCGCCGCCCTCCTGGACGACGCCAGCGGCGGCTACTTTCGCATCAGGCCCGTCGGCGAGTTTCGACAGGACCATTCCTACCTGCCCAGCAGCAATATCCTCGTCGCCGCCTTCGAGACGGAGAGCGGATCCGTCACCCTGACAGACTTCATGCCGGTGGCCGATGAGATCACCAGGTGTGAGGACGAGCTGGTGCGGTTGGTGCGCTGTCAGAGCGGCACAGTGGAGATGGAGCTGGACTTCCGGCCCCGTTTGGACTACGCGCGGCCGGGGATGTCGCTTGCCGTCAACGGGCGGTCAGTGCTGGCGCGAAAAGACGGGGACTGCCTGGGGCTGACATCGGGCCCGCCCCTGGAGGCTGTGGAGGGAGGCGCCCGCGCCCGCTTCACCCTGAAGGAGGGTGAACGGGCGGCTTTCATCCTGCGTTGGAACCCCGACGCGTCGGGGCCGCCTCTGCCCGAAGACTACGATGTATACGGCAAGTTGGGCCGGACGCAGGCGTTCTGGCGGTTTGTGGCTCACGATTGGCGCTACATGGGACGCTGGGAGGAGCTGGTAAGGCGCTCTATGCTGGCGTTGCATCTGCTCCTGTACGCGCCCACAGGCGCGGTATGCGCCGCGGTTACCACATCGCTGCCGGAGCATATCGGCGGGAACCGCAACTGGGACTATCGCTTCTGTTGGCTGCGCGACGCGGCCTTCACGATGGACGTGTTCCACCGGTTGGGCCACACTGCCTACTCGCGCCCGTTCATCGAGTGGCTGGCCGGCCTGGCCCTGGGCGTGGGGGGTGGCGAGGACCTCCACTCCCTGTACGGCATAGGCCGCGAGGTGAACCATCAGAGCATGAAGGAGGACGTGCTCGGCCATCTGGAAGGCTACCGGGGATCGGCGCCGGTCCGGGTGGGCAACGGCGCCTTTGACCAGTTCCAACTGGACGCCTACGGCGAGGTGCTGCTGTCCTTCGACTCCTACCACCGGGCCGGGGGCATCATCGACGGCTCGCTCTGGGTCCTCGCGCAGGCGATGGTGGAGTCGGCGCTGCGGCACTGGCAGAAGGCGGACAACGGGATCTGGGAGGTGCGCTCGGAGCCAAAGCACTTCACGTTCTCCAAGCTGATGGCCTGGGTAGCGGTAGACCGGGGTCTGCGTCTGGCGCGGGCCCTCAAGAAGCCCGTGGACTACGATCGCTGGCAGCGGGCGCGCAACGTCATCAAGGCCGAAATACTGGAAAAGAGCTGGAATGAGAAGCGCCGCAGCTTTGTGCAGGCCTACGGGACCAACAACCTGGACGCCAGCGTCCTGTTCATCCCCATGGTCGGCTTTCTGCCGGCGGAGGACCCGCGGATGGCAGCCACCATCGATGCCGTACAGAAGGAGCTGGTGCGGGACGGGTTCGTCTATCGCTATCTGCCGTCGCAGACGGATGACGGCGTGGGTGGCGACGAGGGCGCCTTCACGATGTGTAGCCTGTGGCTGGCGGGTTGCCTGATCACGAGCGGCCGCGTGGATGAGGCGCGGGCCATCTTCGAGCGCGTGGTAGGCCTGCGCAACCACGTGGGCCTGTTCTCGGAGATGGTGGAGCCGCAGACGGGGGAGTTTCTGGGCAACTACCCGCAGGCGTTCACGCACATCGCCGTGATCCACACGGCGCGGAACCTGGACCGGGCGCTGAATCAGGTGGAGCTGGGGAAGGTGGTCGCCGCTTAGGGGCACAAACGAGAATGGGAAACAGAAGAGCCGGGCTGCTTAGCCCGGCTCTTATCGTTTCTGCGACGGGGCTACTTG